>NZ_QFRV01000281.1:0-1293 GCF_004136805.1 Enterobacter cloacae complex sp. GF14B | reverse complement strand
TGTTTGTTGCCGCGCCCGCCCTGACCGGCATTACCCTGCCGTGGGCAGCCTGGCAGGATGAACCTCAGGCGCAGGCGCTGTTTAGCCTCGTTCACGGAGATTATCTGGCGCGTGAAATTTTCTGGCAGCTGCCGCTGTGGCTGAAAGGCGAACGCCCGCAGGCGAGCGGCGGAATGCAGTTTGACGAAAGCCGTCAGCTGTACTTCCCGCTGCGCCCTCACCGCCCACAGGGCGAGGTGTATCGCCGTTACGATCCGCAGATTAAGCGCACCCTGAGCTTCCGCGTGGCGGACGTGGCGCTGGACGGCGAGCGTTTTACCCGCTGGATGAACACCCCACGCGTGAACGCTTTCTGGGAGATGGCCGGCCCGCAGGCCGAGCAGGAGAACTACCTGCGTCGCCAGCTCGACTCGACCTATTGCTATCCGGTGATCGGCTGCTTTGACGATCAGCCATTCGGCTATTTTGAACTCTACTGGGCGGCGGAAGACCGCATTGGCCGCCACTATCGCTGGCAGCCCTTTGACCGCGGGCTGCATATGCTGGTGGGCGAAGAGAACTGGCGCGGAGCGCAGTATATCCGCAGCTGGCTGCGCGGCCTGAGCCACTATCTGTATCTCGATGAACCGCGCACGGCGCGCATTGTGGCGGAACCGCGCTTCGACAACCAGCGTCTGTTCCGCCATCTGGCGTCCGCCGGTTTCGACACGGTGAAAGAGTTCGACTTCCCGCACAAACGCTCCCGCCTCATCATGAGCGAGCGTCATCGCTTCTTCCACGAGGTGGAACTGTGAACGCGCTCTGGCAGAAAGTGAACCGCGAGATGGTGGCGAAGATCCTCGCCGAACTGGAATATGAACGCATCCTGCGCGCCGAGCCGGATTCGGCGGACTACTGGCGCATCAGTATGGGCAACGCGTGCTGGCAGTTTCGCGCCACGCGTGGGATCTGGGGCTGGCTGCATATTGACCCTGATACCCTGACCACCACCAGCGGCGCGGCGGTCGAAGCGGAAAACGCGCTGCTGCAACTGGCCACCGTACTGGAGATGAGCGACGCGCAAACGGCGGAGCACATGGAAGATCTCTACGCCACGCTGCGGGGCGACATGCAGCTGTTGCAGGCGCGTGAAACGCTGGATGCCGATGCGCTGATCCACCTTGACCCGGACGAGCTACAGTGCCTGATGCGCGGTCACCCGAAGTTTATTTTCAATAAGGGACGCCGCGGCTGGGGGCTGGATGCCCTGCGCCTGTACGCGCCGGAATATCGCGGGCGTTTTCGCCTGCACTG
>NZ_QFRV01000280.1:0-1294 GCF_004136805.1 Enterobacter cloacae complex sp. GF14B | reverse complement strand
GGCCAGGCCTCAGCATTTTATTATGGTGATCCCCTGGGCGAAATGCGCCTGGTAAGCAGAGTTTTTGAAATGTAAGGCCTTTGAATAAGACAAAAGGCTGCCTCATCGCTAACTTTGCAACAGTGCCAATTTATGAGTAAAGGATTATGTCCACGATAAGCACCTGGGTCGATTCCTGGGAGGCGGCCATGAGGGTAGGGAAGCGCCGTCCCGTCAAGTCAGCGTAATGCTCTGCCAGTGTTACAACCAATTAACCAATTCTGATTAGAAAAACTCATCGAGCATCAAATGAAACTGCAATTTATTCATATCAGGATTATCAATACCATATTTTTGAAAAAGCCGTTTCTGTAATGAAGGAGAAAACTCACCGAGGCAGTTCCATAGGATGGCAAGATCCTGGTATCGGTCTGCGATTCCGACTCGTCCAACATCAATACAACCTATTAATTTCCCCTCGTCAAAAATAAGGTTATCAAGTGAGAAATCACCATGAGTGACGACTGAATCCGGTGAGAATGGCAAAAGCTTATGCATTTCTTTCCAGACTTGTTCAACAGGCCAGCCATTACGCTCGTCATCAAAATCACTCGCATCAACCAAACCGTTATTCATTCGTGATTGCGCCTGAGCGAGACGAAATACGCGATCGCTGTTAAAAGGACAATTACAAACAGGAATCGAATGCAACCGGCGCAGGAACACTGCCAGCGCATCAACAATATTTTCACCTGAATCAGGATATTCTTCTAATACCTGGAATGCTGTTTTCCCGGGGATCGCAGTGGTGAGTAACCATGCATCATCAGGAGTACGGATAAAATGCTTGATGGTCGGAAGAGGCATAAATTCCGTCAGCCAGTTTAGTCTGACCATCTCATCTGTAACATCATTGGCAACGCTACCTTTGCCATGTTTCAGAAACAACTCTGGCGCATCGGGCTTCCCATACAATCGATAGATTGTCGCACCTGATTGCCCGACATTATCGCGAGCCCATTTATACCCATATAAATCAGCATCCATGTTGGAATTTAATCGCGGCCTCGAGCAAGACGTTTCCCGTTGAATATGGCTCATAACACCCCTTGTATTACTGTTTATGTAAGCAGACAGTTTTATTGTTCATGATGATATATTTTTATCTTGTGCAATGTAACATCAGAGGGCACTGTTGCAAATAGTCGGTGGTGATAAACTTATCATCCCCTTTTGCTGATGGAGCTGCACATGAACCCATTCAAAGGCCGGCATTTTCAGCGTGACATCATTCTGTGGGCCGTACGCTGGTACT
>NZ_QFRV01000279.1:0-1295 GCF_004136805.1 Enterobacter cloacae complex sp. GF14B | reverse complement strand
CTTCTTTGCATTCATCCTCGATGTGCATCCGTACGTCTTCAGTCTTTAGCAGCTTTTGTTAACCGACGTTGATGCAGTTAACATTCTCCCCTTTCGATTCAGTGCCCATCCTCAGACACTGTTGAAAAGTTTCCTTGGAGGCTATGGAAGGTGTTTGATTGGTTGTTGATGGGCTGATCATCTTCATTGGTCGTAGAATTTGTTGATGAGGTTCAATTTGTTGCAGCATCTTCGTTGGTCCAAAGTTGTTTCATGTGAGAGATGATGCTGCATTTTTCCCTTGTAATAGCATAATGATGAGGCTGATGTTTATTTATGAAAAGTATGTACAAGGGAAGTGGGATGATGAGATTCTAAATTAGGGTCTAATACCTGGATGACCAAAGGGAAAAAACCCAATGGGAAAAAGGTGCCTTTGGGATACGCGCATTATTGGAGTACTTATTACCATGGAAAATATTAATAAAGTACTCAAGGGATTATTTGCTCTGATAGATATGGCATTAAAAGGCAGCAAATATGAGAGGGTAGCATGATGAACATTGGTTTTCCTGTTGTAGTCCACTCAAGGTGCATAGATGGAAGCAAAAAAGAGTGTCTAATGCATATGATGGGACATCCTATTTATGCATACACAGAAATGCATGGAAAACAATATGTTGTGCAAGAAGGATTTTGAGGGTTCTTCAGAAAGATGGTGTAGCTATAAAAGCATATGAGCACCCCTTTAAGAATGGTTTTCGTTGACGAGGATATGTGCTCTCATCTTAATGTGCATTGTGTGTGAGTGTTGGACTCTACGACACTCCACCAATTGTAAGTTAATAACCTTTGACTCTTATGCTCATCTCATCCAGCATGAGCGACACGACTTAGATATGCTCAACTCTTCCAGCTTGAGCGTAAGCCTAATAACTACGACTCTTAGCACAGAGTTTAATATGACTTGAAGCTTTGGGACTAATGCTTTGCTCATTTTGTGGCTCAGCAGCCCGACTCTAACTATGCCAAAGAGTGTTTTTTTTGCACCCTGGCAACTTGACTTTTTACATTCTTGTGCTTACTACAAACATTTCTTCAGGTAAAAGTAAGCTTGAATCCTCAAAAAGAGGATTAGTGAAGGACCAAGTTGGCATTGAAGGTTTCTTTTGCCATACCTATTTTATCTTTTTCAAATCTGCATTCGCTTTGGTTGGATTGTCCTTCTTTGACTGTGAAGACTCCATTATCTATTTGATTCTCCAATTGGGCCTGTTGATAGGAGTCTTTGATGTTGTTGTAGGCCTTTGTTGGCT
>NZ_QFRV01000278.1:0-1302 GCF_004136805.1 Enterobacter cloacae complex sp. GF14B | reverse complement strand
AAACTTGGAACCCAAGGGATTCCTATGCACCAAGCCCAATGCCAATGCCTACTCCACATGTCGTCTATGGGGCTCCTTCACCCACGATTCCTGATCACTTAGGTGACCTGGCAATATTTGCTCAAGCTATCGGTCAATCTATTACTGAGAATATGCGTAACACGCCTAATAGAGAACCTAGAAGTAAGGCAGTACAAATAGCCAAGCTCACACAAAAATTTAGTGGAGACGGGGATGTGAGAAAGCATATTGAAGTGTTTGAACAAATATGCGATTCTCTAGGAGAACACAATGACCTGCATAAGAGTAATGCTTTAAGCCTAACCTTAAGTGGGAAGGCTGGGGATTGGTATAGAACCCTAAGGGTGGAAGAAAAAACAATTTACCCTACTCTTAGGAGACTGTTCTTAAAAGAATACATACAAGAGGGAGTGCTTTGGGGTGTAGCCTCTCAGCTCCAGAAAGCCCAACGAGAGGAAGGAGAGTCGGTGAGAGACTTTATTAGTCGCTTGAAGCATTTGAATTCTCGTTGTAATCCAAATGAGCGCTTCAATAATAATCAATTGCTTGATAGATTCATTAGGGGATTACGACATGAGGATATCTACAATGGCCTAGTCATTAGAGGTATCACCACTTGGGAAGCAGTCACCACCAATGCGATCCAATTGGAGGATAATTTAATGATTCAAGGAGAAAGAGTGTCTGTTGAGCCTAAATCTATTAGCTCGCAAGCATCAGGGCATCAGCCAATGACCCTAAAGCCTATTGCTAAGGAGCCAAAGATATCTAAGATGACTTTACAGATCTCACCAAGGCCATTCAAGAGAGTCTTAGAGATAATCGTGCTCCACAAAACAATCATATGTATCCAAGAAGGGAGCAACAATGGTGCTCAATCTGCTTGGGCCCACATACTACGAGTGAATGCCCTACTTTCAGAGTAAAGTTTAACGGGACTTGTAACGCGTGTGGTAGGTATGGCCATCAAGCGAAGGATTGCCTAATGCTTAAACGCATCATGGAAAATAGACCGCCTATAGCTTGGGCAGACTCACCTCGAGTTCCTGCATTGATGCCTACCCCACCCATGGAGCAACAGTTGCCATTACAGCACATGGTCCCTAGAACCCAAAATGTGGTCCAAACCACACCGTTGCCACCTCCAGTGCTAGGAACGCAACCCCCTCATCCAAGAGTTACACCTATGAACCAAATAGGTAGCGAGTCATCTAGTACTTATGTAGATTGCGAAGAGGACGTAGACTCTAGTATCACCTACGGAGTCGACATGCTTGAGGA
>NZ_QFRV01000277.1:0-1311 GCF_004136805.1 Enterobacter cloacae complex sp. GF14B | reverse complement strand
TCAGAACAAAGATCTTCAATAGAATCAACGATGAGGATAGCTATAGTTCTTAGCAGTACAAAAGGAGCAAGTGTCATATGAAATGCACTGTTGGATAAAGAAGCAAAGTACATTATGGTTGTAGAAAACATCCAAAGCATTCTAGAGATTACTCAGGGAAATCCAGGTAATAGAGAATCATGGGTAAGGGTACAAGTAAAAAAGAAATGGTTGCTACCCTTAGCATCCAAAATCGTGAAGAGCAGGTAAAGTTTCAGGTGAAGCCTTCAAAGGAAATGCTTGCAGATGTCATCCTTGGACATCAGTGGTTAGACCAACACAAGGCCTACAAAGAAGATAAAATGCTAATACTCTCTTTTCCAAGAGGTAGCCAACAACAGTTACAGGTACCGTTAATGCTAGATTTAGAGTTGCAGGAGTCACAAGAATCAAAGAAAAATCTTGCAGACAAAGGTAAAGCTAAAGTGGAACTTCCACCGATTAGCAAAGAAGGTGTGACAGCATATGCCTCTACATCAAAGAACCCTCATGGATCAGCTTCTTCAAGTAAGACACGATTTCAAAACTTCACCCTCCCAAGAAAGAAGGCCCACAAGGTATCAACCTCGACAATATCCTAGGATACCTAAGAAGTAGGTATACAATAGAACCACATTGAAAGATGCTAAAGTCTACCACGACTCACAAGAGCATACAGAACCAGGATGGATCTCAAAGAATCTTCCTCTTAGACAAGGATTCTACACAGGTTATACAAAGATTTGGCTACCAGTCAACCACAAGTCAATCGCAGCTACACCAGACCTACATGAAGATCTCAAGAGCTCAACAAGACCTAGAGCTCAACAAAGTCAACAAAGGAGATACAAAGGTCATTTAGCCAAGGTTTTTGAGTTGTCAAAACTAATAATATGGAGTTCTACCAAAGCTGGGAATTGACTGGCTGATACAATTTGGAAGCTTGTAGCCCCGGCTCATTAGTTACAAAGTTTACCAAGAAAATAGGAGTTACAATATTCCCAATTTATCAAAATAATAATTTTTTTACATAGAGAACTCTGAAAAATAGTGTCCATGTTAGCTTGCTTCTAACATTCCCCCCCTCCTCGACGGTGTCGTCCCTTGACACAGCTTCATGGCCTAAAGTAGTCTTCGGGTTGACAACTGGCGAGACAGTCTTCAGGCACATGTAGTGCCTTCTCATATCTGCGTCTTCTCAGTCAGGAACTTGTAAGAATTGCATTGTGAATCTGTTTTTGAGCTCAATGGTTGAATAGCCAACAAATCTAGATGTAAGGTTACTAATCACTG
>NZ_QFRV01000276.1:0-1325 GCF_004136805.1 Enterobacter cloacae complex sp. GF14B | reverse complement strand
ACGAGTCTGGCAAAACTGGGCCCATTTTTCCTTGCTAATGCCATATTTCTCACAAACAGTGTCCGCCACACCGTCCTGATTGGCTGCGAGGGCCCATTTCCTCGTGAGGTCTGATTTAAACTGCCTCCATCTCTCCCCCACGGTCTAAAGTAACTTCCTTTTCGTCCTACTGTCAGAATCCTCTGGGATTTCAAATTCCGCCCGACAACATCAAATAAAGTTTATTTGTTACAATAATGTATATTTTGACTATTAATTACACAAAATCAAATAAGAAAAGAGAAATACCTGAATATCCTCCCAAATGAGGTCCTTTTGAGCAGTAGGGACCTCCTTCCAGTTCTCGTAGGTGATGTCCACCTTATCACGTGCCACAATCCCCAAATATGTTCTTAATTTCTTCCTGTGGGGATCGTCGGCCTTCCTGGTAGCAGGATCAACATGCCCCACTGGTCTCTCAACACCAGGTGGTCTAGTGGACAACTGTCATATCCTAATTTCGTCCGGGGATTATTACTTGATGATATGCAACCTTTGATCGGCCGCTTTGAGATACTTGGCATCCTTTGTTTCACAATATGTGAAGTCCCGAGACATGCCAGAAATCAAAAGGAAGCAGGCTTACGCGATCCGTGAAATTCCGTAATGTGGCGGAAACCAAAAGGAGGTGTTGTTACGCAATCCGTGAGTTTCCGTAACTTCTTCGAAAGCTAAAAAAGAGTAAATACATAATCCGTAAGGATTCGTAACCTTGCGGAAGAAAAATAAGTATCGTTACGAAATTCGTAAAGTTTCGTAACGTTACGGAAAAAGAATTACAAAAAAATTTAAAGGGGGGGCATTTAGTAAATAGGGGGGTGAAAATAGCAATCAGGCCCACTTGAGCACTCCAGAAGGCTGTTGCTTCTGGAGGAAGCAACCCTGCTCGCCTGGGCGAGCTTGGTGGCAAACTTCTCCCCCAATTTTCTATAAATAGGGGAAGAAGTGAAGTAGAAAAGGGTTGAGCCCCTTAGGCACTTCTCTCTCTTTCGAATTTGCTGAGGAAAATTATTTCCGTGAAGAAAATCCAAGCCGAGGCGCTTCTGTAACGTTTCCGTAACGTTTCCGTGAGTAATTACGTGAAGATTCTCGACCGTTCTTCAACATTCATCGTTCGTTCTTCGTTTTCTTCAGTCTTCAACGGGTAAGTACCTCAAACCAAGCTTTTCAATTCATTCTATGTACCCGTGGTGGTCCACATTTGTTTCGTGTATTTTTATTCTCGTTTTCATTTACTTTCCGTACCCCCTTTTGACGTGCTTCAGTCATTTATTTAAGTCATCTCT
>NZ_QFRV01000275.1:0-1325 GCF_004136805.1 Enterobacter cloacae complex sp. GF14B | reverse complement strand
GATTGGTCTAAGAATCTAGAAGGGACCATAGTACCTTTTTGTTAACTTAGCATAGTACTTTTGGTGTCCCGTAGGATTCTTGCCCTTTGTGTGCCTCAATCGAGCCTTTAGAAACTTAAGCAAGACCCAATCATTTTGTTTAAAGGCTAGGGCTCTTAAGTGCTTATCAGCAACAACATTTTGCCTTTGATGAGAGATGGATATAACATCCTTAATCTTTTGGAAAGATTCTTGCAAGTCTCGGCTATATTCATCTGCAGCGAAGATCTTCCCATGTACCTTAAGTAGCAAGGGACTTTTTGATCTTCCCTCAATTACCTCAAAAGGTGCTTTTCCCGTGGAAGTATGTATAGTGTTATTGTAGGCATACTCCACTAAGGGTAAGTACTTCTCCCATTGGGATCTTTGATCTACTTCCGTTACATAGGCTTTTAGTAGATCGAGAATAGTTAGGTTAGCTATTTCACTTTGGCCATCCGTTTGTGGATGATAGGCCGAAGAGAAGTTTAGCCTTGTCCCTAAATTCTCAAAGAGACCCTTCCAGAAATTACTGGTCATTCTAGGATCTCTATCCGACACTATGGACATTGGCAAGCCATGGTACTTGAAAATTTGTGAAATGAAGAGGGTTGCCATTTGATGGGCTTTGATAGTCTTTTTGACAGGTATAAAATGAGCTTGTTTACTGAACCTGTCTACCATTGTCCATATTCCCGTATTCCCATGGATAGACTTAGGCAATCCAAAGATAAAATCCATGGATATGCTCTCCCATGGTGAATTAGGGATTGGCAAGGATTGAAGCAATCCAAGTTGCTTCCCTCTATCATACTTGGTCTTTTGGCATACCACACATTTTGAAACATACTCTTGTATGTTCACTTTCATGGTAGGCCAATAGAAATACGTCTCTACTCCTCGGAGAGTAGGTTGAATACCTCTATGCCCTGCATATGGAGGAGCATGGGATTCATACATAACCTTCTCACGAAGGGAATGGGTAACACATAGCCTATTTCCGTGGAGAAGATAACCATCCTGCAAGGTGAATGGTTCCTCTTTCTTCCCCAAAGCAAGGGCTGACATTATGTCTCTAAAGTCAGGGTCAGTAGCATACTCATCTATCATAGAGGATAGATCATTGTGAGTTGCTATAGACACCACATTAACTTTTGGTCGTCGTGAAAGTGCATCGGCCACTTGATTGTGCTTACTAGCAATGTGAGCAATATGAAAATAAAATTGAAAAAGAAAGTTTTCCCACCTCATTTGTTTTTCAAAAATCTTGGTTTGCATCATGAAGTACTTGAGACTTATGTGGTCTG
>NZ_QFRV01000274.1:0-1329 GCF_004136805.1 Enterobacter cloacae complex sp. GF14B | reverse complement strand
TAGAAGACTGTACCGTAAATATGTCAGGATAGTACAAGAAAGTCATAATTATGTCGAGAGATTACGGTGCGGCATAGTCAAGCTAAGGTTCATTAGTTGGTCGGATACTGTTCAATTGGTCAATTTTGCTGTAAAAATTGAAGGGTAAGTGGGGAAAGTGACCATCAAAAGCAAAGGCATGTTTTTAGCAAAGTGCACAAAAAGCTCGAGCTATTCTTGGCCCAAAATCTAGCGCTAGTTTTTGGCTTGGACATCACTATGACCTGCTGCACTTGCCTATAAATTGCCAGTTAGTGCTCAATCTTTAGTGCCATCTATTGCATCTAATACCGCAGGGCTATACGTATCTATTATACGGAGTGGTGAAAACTCTTCATCACCATATCGATAAGCTCTTCTCTAGAGAAGAAGAAGAAGAAGAAGAAGGATACTCTCTCTCTACTTTGCTTATTATCTTCTCTCTCGTTTCACGGTGTACGCGCTCTCCGGAAGCTTTCGTGGTGGATACCTCTACGTAGCTCTCATCACCGCTCTCTTGCGGCAAAGCAAGAAGCCTTTTAACAACTCCTAATCAATTTGAAATCATTGTGAAAAACCATAAACTCCATAGTCATCATCTCTCTCTCTCTGTCTTTTTTCTGCGTAGTCACCCTCTCTTTGATTGTTCTTTTGCATACAAGTGCATGTATGGATTAATCAAGTACATACGAGGTTGCCTCATGATTTTTCATCATGTTTTACACGCTGATTTATGCACATGATGCGTTTATGGTCATGTGCATGCATAAAAAGAATTTTTTCACATCATAGAGACAGTAGGAACACTGTTTTGGTCATAAATCACAAACCAATATGAATCAGACCGAACCCTTTGTATCAGAGATAAAACATGTCATTTAGAACATTTTCTCTCTTTGGTGTCATGTGAAAAACACGCACGAGCTAAGAGATATGGTCAAAAAACAGCTTGTTGCCCATTGCACTTGGTAAAATTTTTCTACTCCAGGCTCCTTAGAGAACCACCATATAGACTCACCGGATGGGCAAACCCACTTAACCACTTGAAAAGCATGATGAAGGTATAAATGTATTTAGGTCTCCGTTATCACCTCGGATATGCGAGTTATTAATCATTCCATAACCGGTTTTACCTACGCATGTAGGGGTGCTACCAAGGGGAGTACCATATGACGTCGTGAGTTAATCGAGATGCTTATGTCTGATTTATGGTTTGTTTTGATGATTTGATTTCAGTTATTAGATGCCCATAAACTTATGTGAGGGTATATGGTAAGTCAACTTGAACCGCATAGGCAGATATGATTAAAG
>NZ_QFRV01000273.1:0-1329 GCF_004136805.1 Enterobacter cloacae complex sp. GF14B | reverse complement strand
ACGGGAAATCTATTTTTGATAGTGATATGGTTTAGTGCGCGATAGTCCACACACATGCGGTACCATCTTTCTTTTGCACTAAAAGGGCTAGAGAACAAAAGGGAGACGAGCTAGGCCTCACCATCCCTTTGTCTACCAATTCTTGTACTTGCCTCATGATCTCCTCTTGTTGAGCTTGTGAAACTCGATAAGGAGGCTTGTTAGGCGGTGAGCTTCCTGGAAGGAGCTCAATTTGATGGTCATCATCCCCTCGTTTTGGAGGTAAGTCCATAGGGATATCATCGATGAACACATCTTGGAATCCTTTTAGAAAATTAGACAAGTCTAACTCTTCTTGATTCCTATCATTTTCATTTGATGAAACATTAGTATCTTTTAGAGACTCTTTGACATAAATCATGTACGCAGAAACTGAGCTCTTCATTGATTTATCAAAAGAAAGAGGATTTACAAGTGGAATAGTGCGACCACGCTCACTAGCATCTATATACATGTTCTTTCCCCTGTAGGTGAAGTAAATTCTCCTTTCAGGGAACTTCATGTTGGCAGCCATGCGATCAAACCATGGTGCCCCTAGGATAACATCCTGATGTTGGAGAGGAGAGATGAAGAAGTCTTCTTTGTCGACATAGCTTTGGACATGAAGCCTCAACTTCCCAATCAAGGGAGTAACGGAGGCTTGTTGTCCCTTGAAAGCTGCATCAGCTATTACTATATCTCCCATCTCAAAAGCTTGAATGCCCAACTTGGTGGCCAACTCCATTGATATGAAGTTGAGAGTAGAGCCAGGGTCAAACAAGATGAAGGCATCATGCTCTCTTACCTTTCCCCAAGCATAGGAGAGTGATGATCCTTTGCAATGAGCATCCTCTTTTGGAGCTTCGATGGTGGAAGCCCTAGGAGTCTCATTGCGAGTATTCTTCTTGGGGCAAGAACGATAGCCATGTCCTTGCTCCCCACACTTGAAACACTTATGGTCCTTGCGAAAAGCTTCAAGCTCTTCAGGAGAGAGTTTGTTTTTACCTTTGTAAACTCCCTTCTCCTTGGACCGATTGTTGTTGTTGTTGTTGGAAGTGCCTTGGGAATTATTTTGAGCATTGGATTTCCCCTTTGCATCATTTTTATCTTTGTTTTCCATGGGCTTGACATTACGTCTAGCCCCTTGATGGAAATTGATGCATGAAGCAACCATGGTGTGGTGGATTACTTCGGTAATAGTACCGGGCCGTTGAGAGTTGATATATTCGGCCATCTCTTCAGGTAATCCCGCACAGAATTGTTGTCTTTGCTCGGCAAAGTCTATCTTTTGAAAGACAGTAGCTTTGAGAT
>NZ_QFRV01000272.1:0-1353 GCF_004136805.1 Enterobacter cloacae complex sp. GF14B | reverse complement strand
GCAAAGAAGTCTTTGCAAGACAAATTTTGAGTTATGGACCACATTTCTTGATCCAAATCACCTTATATCTCATACCCAAGTTCTATACAATTCCTAGAACCAGTTTCTTGATCCAAATCACCTCATATCTCATACCCAAGGTCTATACAATGCCTAGAACCAGTTTGTACCAAAAAATGTCAATTTTGGAAGAAAAGTTAATAATCGTGATTATTTACTTTTTGGTCAAAATTGGGGAATTTGGATATTTTGTCATCATACATCCAAAGTACATGTTTGTGGTAAGCCCACTAGCCAATTTTGAGTCAATTTGGATTTCAAAATCTCAAATTTCCTTTATATCTACTGTTTCAGAGACCTAAAGCCAAAATCTGGTACCATTTTCACCCTATGCATCCAAATGAGCCCATATTTCACTCAGAGCATGTATTTGGTATATACTTCAAGCCTATAAAGCCAAGTTTGCAAAAAGTTGAAAATTTTCCTCAGCTGTAAATAATCGCGATTATTTACTTTGGTTGCAAATTTTTGTTTTGACCATACAGTTTTGTTCCTTGCATGATTTTATGCATCTTTGCTTGTTCAAAAATAGATTTGAAGCAATTTGGACCAAATTGTCAGCATTTCAGTCTAAAAGAACATTCCAGACAAAAGTTCAACATATCTGCTAACTTTGCACTCTATTCACTGAACAGGAGCAATACAAGCAGCAGAGAGGGCCAAGAAGAAGCTAAACCGGAAAGAGAAACTACAAGAACTACCTGCGTATCAGCTAGACCCCGAGTCGGTCAAAGCAGCAAAGGCATCTTACCTTTCTAGGGAACAGCTGGAAGAACACCACACCACGGTCTTCACGAGCAAGTTCAAGAGTGAAGAAGGGCATCAAGTGGAGTTGCAACTCTTGCCTAAAGAGGTCTATGATGTAGCTGCAAAGCCAAAAACCAAAGAGGCTAACCGCAGGTTGGGACTCCGACACTTCTAGGAACAAGAGCCCTGCAGAGTAGACTTTCAGAAAGCTTACGAGCTTCTATCCACCATCAAGGAAGAAGGAATTGCCCAAATCTCAGACAACCAAGGAGATAAGGTAGAGGTTGTAATTACAAACGAAATAGTGGTAGAGGCACTCAGATTGCCCACTGAAGACATGACCATGCGAGCAAGAGATAGGAAAACAACAGGCATGTTTACAAAGGAAACAGCTATGGCTACATTTGCCGATCTCATCCACAAGCAGGTGGAAGAGCCAGCCCGTCTGTACCACCAATATTTCCATTTGTTGGCGAAAAGGCCACCACGGTACATGATACCAAATCACGCCGTGGCCACCACTTTTACACAAGTTCTGAAGTCAAC
>NZ_QFRV01000027.1:0-57111 GCF_004136805.1 Enterobacter cloacae complex sp. GF14B | reverse complement strand
GCGGCATCAGCGTCCAGGTGTTGCGCTCGCCGGTAGGACCCGGCAGCAGACGCTGTGTTCCCGCCTGCGCCAGCTCGCCGTACTGCTGTGCAATCGCACGCAGCTCAGGACGATTTTCAGCCCACTTAATCAGCGCGTCCAGCGGCTGGGTCAGCACGGCTTTCACCTGCGCATCCACCGGATATTCCGCGTCCTGACGCGCCAGCGTCACGCCCAGCGCATTTTCCGGACGGTTTGCCAGCAGACGGTACAGATAGAGCGGACCGCCCGCTTTCGGGCCGGTGCCGGAGAGACCTTCACCGCCAAACGGCTGCACGCCCACGACCGCGCCAACCATGTTGCGGTTGACGTACAGGTTGCCAACTTTAGCATTGCCGGTCACCTGGGCAATGGTTTCGTCGATACGGGTATGCACGCCAAGCGTCAGGCCGTAACCCGAGGCGTTGATCTGATCGATCAGCTCGTTGAGGTTGTTACGGTTGTAGCGCACCACGTGCAGTACCGGGCCGAAGACCTCTTTTTTCAGCTCGTCGAAGCTTGCCAGCTCAATCAGCGTTGGCGGCACGAAGGTGCCGGTCTGCCACTCGCGGGCATCTTCGCTGTTCTCGCGCACCGCCTGGAACACCGGACGGCCTTTTGCACGCATGGTCTGAATGTGGTTTTCAATGTTGGCTTTGGCTTCCGCGTCGATCACCGGCCCGATGTCGGTAGTGAGACGGCCCGGGTTGCCCATGCGGCATTCCGCCATCGCACCGCGCAGCATCTTCAGCGTGTGGTCAGCCACGTCATCCTGTAAGCACAGTACGCGCAGGGCGGAACAGCGTTGGCCCGCGCTGTCGAAGGCAGAGGCCAGCACGTCAACGACGACCTGCTCGGTGAGTGCGGAGGAGTCCACGATCATGGCGTTCATGCCGCCGGTTTCAGCGATCAGCGGGGTAGGACGGCCCTGCGCATCCAGACGGGTGGCGATGTTGCGTTGTAGCAGGGAGGCCACTTCGGTAGAACCGGTAAACATCACGCCGCGTACGCGGTTATCGGAGGTCAGTTTGGCCCCGACCGTTTCACCGCGCCCTGGCAGCAGCTGCACCACGCCCGCCGGTACGCCCGCTTCCAGCAGAATGTTAATGCCCTGGGCGGCAATCAGCGGGGTCTGCTCTGCCGGTTTTGCCAGCACGCTGTTGCCTGCGGCAAGGGCCGCGGCAATCTGGCCGGTGAAGATCGCCAGCGGGAAGTTCCACGGGCTGATACACACCACCGGGCCGAGCGGACGGTGGGTTTCGTTGTCGAAATCATCGCGCACCTGACCGGCGTAGTAGTGCAGGAAGTCGACCGCCTCGCGCACTTCGGCGATGGCGTTGCTGAAGGTTTTACCCGCTTCACGCACCAGAATGCCGATCAGCTGCTGCATCTGATCTTCCATCAGAACCGCCGCGCGTTCCAGAATGGCGGCACGCTCCTGCGGCGGGGTGGCAAACCAGATTGGCGCGTTGTTCACCGCGCTCTCCAGGGCCTGCTCCACTTCCGTTTCCGTGGCTTCGCGCACGTAGCCGACGATATCCTTCGGCTCTGCCGGGTTGATCACCGGCTGCATTTCACCGTCCTCAACGGACTGCTCAAGGATCGGCCTGGCCTGCCACTTCTGCAATGCGCTGTTAAGCAGGGCAGAAGAGAGCGAGGCCAGACGGTGTTCGTTGGCGAGATCCAGACCCGCCGAGTTGACGCGACCTGCACCATACAGCTCGCGCGGCAGGGCAATCTTCGGATGCGGCAGACCAATCTGGCCTTCCTGCGCCGCCATCTTCTCAACGGCCTGTACCGGGTCGGCCACCAGTTCGTCCAGCGGCAGGGTGGTATCGGCGATGCGGTTAACGAAGGAGGTGTTCGCCCCGTTCTCCAGCAGACGACGCACCAGGTAGGCCAGCAGAGTTTCGTGAGTACCTACCGGGGCATAAATACGGCACGGACGGTTCAGCTTGCCGTCGGCCACTTTACCGGTCACCTGCTCGTACAGCGGTTCGCCCATGCCGTGCAGACACTGGAACTCGTACTGGCCCGGATAGTAGTTCTGACCCGCCAGGCTGTAGATCGCCGCCAGGGTGTGGGCGTTGTGGGTGGCGAACTGCGGATAAATCAGGTTCGGCACGCCGAGCAGTTTTTTCGCGCAGGCGAGGTAGGAGACGTCGGTGTAGACCTTGCGGGTATAGACCGGATAGCCTTCCAGACCTTCCATCTGGGCGCGTTTGATTTCGCTGTCCCAGTAGGCGCCCTTCACCAGACGGATCATCAGGCGGCGACGGCTGCGGCTGGCCAGGTCAATCAGGTAGTCAATGACGAACGGGCAGCGTTTCTGGTAGGCCTGGATAACGAAACCAATCCCGTTCCAGCCCGCCAGCTCCGGCTCGAAGCACAGTTTTTCCAGCAGATCGAGGGAGATCTCCAGACGGTCCGCCTCTTCGGCGTCGATGTTAATGCCGATATCATACTGGCGCGCCAGCAGGGTCAGGGACTTCAGGCGCGGGTAGAGTTCTTCCATCACCCGGTCGTACTGCGCGCGGCTGTAGCGCGGGTGCAGGGCGGAGAGCTTAATGGAGATGCCCGGGCCTTCATAAATACCGCGACCGTTGGACGCTTTACCGATGGCGTGGATCGCCTGCTGGTAAGATACCATGTAGGCCTGCGCGTCGGCGGCGGTCAGCGCCGCTTCACCCAGCATGTCGTAGGAGTAGCGGAAGCCTTTATCTTCCAGCTTGCGGGCGTTCGCCAGCGCTTCGGCAATGGTTTCCCCGGTGACGAACTGCTCGCCCATCAGGCGCATCGCCATGTCCACGCCCTTGCGGATCAGCGGCTCGCCGCTCTTGCCGATGATGCGGTTCAGAGAGCGCGACAGGTTGGCTTCGTTATGGGTGGAGACCAGCTTGCCGGTAAACAGCAGGCCCCAGGTGGCGGCGTTAACGAACAGCGACGGACTGCGGCCAATGTGGGAGTGCCAGTTGCCGTTGCTGATTTTGTCGCGGATCAGGGCATCGCGGGTGGCTTTATCCGGAATACGCAGCAGCGCTTCCGCCAGACACATCAGCGCCACGCCTTCCTGCGAGGAGAGGGAGAACTCCTGCAACAGACCCTGCACCATACCGGCGCGTCCGCTGGCGGTTTTCTGATTACGCAGCTTGTCGGCGAGCTGATACGCCAGGCTGTGCGCCTGAGCGGCAACGGCTTCCGGCAGGCGCGCCTGCTCCAGCAGCATCGGCACGGCGTCGGTTTCGGCACGGCGGTAGGCGCCGGTAATGGCGGCGCGGCTGACGGACTGCGGCAGGATCTGCTCGGCAAATTCGAGGAACGGCTGGTGGTTCTCCTCAACGGCCGTCGCGGCTTCTTCGCTTTCGTTCGCTGCGCCCGCCAGCAGGGCAGGCAGCTCCGGCAGACCTTCTTCACTCTCCAGTCTTTCCAGATAGTTAAAAATCGCCTGCTTGATTAACCAGTGCGGTGTGCGGTCGATGCGGGTCGCAGCGGTTTTAATCCGTTCGCGGGTAGCGTCATCCAGCTTAACCCCCATGGTGGTCATCCCCATGCCAAAACTCCTGTTGTTCTGTAATAGCGTTCTGTTGATAGCGTGAAATATCCACCATGTTGCAACTTTGTGCAACCGTGTTAAATGTGACCTGGTCTGCAAGCTGGAAAATGAATGGATTGTTAACGATTAGTTAGCTGTGAAAAAGAACGTGCGGCCGTTTCTGAGCCCAGTTTTTATGCGGTGCTTAACACTTTTTAAAGGTGCAACCCGTAAAAGCGTGAGCGAGTGCAACCTATAGGAAAGACGTATAAAACCAGTGATGAAATTCATGTAAATGCAGTGTTAAATCGTTTGTCAGTGGGATGCGTATACGGCAGGATAGCGCGCCCAACGGAAACACATACACACATCACTACGTTCCGGTGATGACATAACAAGGCAACCCGGACGGTTGTCGCTCGACATTTTGGAGAATTTGAATGGCTATTAGCACACCGATGCTGGTGACATTTCTCGTTTATATTTTTGGCATGATCCTGATAGGGTTTTTGGCATGGCGTTCCACTAAAAACTTTGACGACTACATCCTCGGCGGGCGCAGCTTAGGCCCGATGGTCACCGCACTCTCTGCGGGCGCTTCCGACATGAGCGGCTGGCTGCTGATGGGGCTGCCGGGCGCGATTTTCATCTCCGGTATCTCCGAAAGCTGGATCGCCATCGGCCTGACCGTTGGCGCATGGATCAACTGGAAGCTGGTAGCAGGCCGTCTGCGTGTGCATACCGAAGCCAACAACAACGCCCTGACGCTGCCGGATTACTTCACCGGACGCTTTGAAGATAACAGCCGTATCCTGCGCATTATCTCTGCGGTGGTGATCCTGCTGTTCTTCACCATCTACTGTGCTTCCGGCATCGTGGCGGGCGCGCGTCTGTTCGAAAGTACCTTCGGCATGAGCTATGAAACCGCCCTGTGGGCCGGTGCGGCCGCGACCATCCTCTATACCTTCGTGGGCGGATTCCTGGCGGTAAGCTGGACCGACACCGTGCAGGCGAGCCTGATGATTTTCGCCCTGATCCTGACCCCGGTGATTGTCATTTTCACCGTCGGCGGCTTTGGCGAATCGCTGGAAGTGATCAAGCAGAAGAGCATTGAAAACGTCGATATGCTGAAAGGGCTGAACTTTGTCGCCATCGTCTCCCTGATGGGCTGGGGCCTGGGCTACTTCGGTCAGCCGCACATTCTGGCGCGCTTTATGGCGGCGGATTCTCACCATACCATCGTTCACGCGCGTCGCATCAGCATGACGTGGATGATCCTGTGTCTGGCGGGCGCGTGCGCGGTTGGCTTCTTCGGCATTGCGTACTTTAACAACAACCCGGCGCAGGCGGGCGCGGTGAACCAGAACGCCGAGCGCGTGTTCATCGAACTGGCGCAGATTCTGTTTAACCCTTGGATTGCCGGTATTCTGCTCTCCGCGATCCTGGCTGCGGTGATGTCCACCCTGAGCTGTCAGCTGCTGGTGTGCTCCAGCGCCATCACCGAAGACCTCTACAAAGCGTTCCTGCGTAAGGGCGCGAGCCAGAAAGAGCTGGTGTGGGTAGGGCGTTTTATGGTGCTGCTGGTTGCGCTGGTGGCGATTGCGCTGGCAGCAAACCCGGAAAACCGCGTGCTGGGGCTGGTGAGCTACGCGTGGGCGGGCTTCGGTGCCGCGTTTGGGCCGGTAGTCCTGTTCTCCGTCATGTGGTCACGCATGACCCGCAACGGCGCGCTGGCGGGGATGATTATTGGTGCGGTGACCGTTATCGTCTGGAAACAGTTCGCCTGGCTGGGCCTGTACGAAATCATTCCTGGCTTCATCTTCGGCAGCATCGGTATCGTTGTCTTCAGCCTGCTGGGTAAAGCACCGTCTGCCTCCATGCAGAAACGCTTTGCGGAAGCCGACGCGCACTACCACACTGCGCCGCCGACTAAGCTTCAGGCTGAGTAATCTCCCCTCACCCTAACCCTCTCCCCGGTGGGGAGAGGGGATAGTCCTTTCACCTATGTGAGACTTCATCAATGAGAATTAAAACAGGGTTAATGGTGGCAGCATTCGTGATGCTGGCGGGCTGTAACGCACCCGCGCAGCACGTGCCGGTGGAAACCTGCAAAGCGGATAACCAGATGCAGCAGACCACGCTCTATTTTGGCTTGAATCGCCCGGCAGGGGCGCAGATTACCGGCAGCGAGTGGCAGCAGTTTGTTGACCAGGACGTGACGCCGCGTTTTCGCGATGGCTTAACGGTGTTTGATGCCCGTGGTCAGTGGCTGGGTAACGACGGCAAGGTGGCGCGCGAGCCGAGCAAGGCGCTGATGCTGATCCACGGGAAAGATGCGCAGAGTGAGAAGAATATTGAAGCGTTGCGCGGGATCTATAAGTCACGCTTCGCGCAGGAGTCGGTGATGCGGGTTGACCAGCCGGTGTGCGTGCAGTTTTAATGAAAAACGGCGGGAAATCCCGCCGTTGTAGTATCGTAGGCCCGTGCAAGCGAAGCGCCGCCGGGCATTAACCGCACAAAACTTACAACACCAACCCCGCAAAGCTCGCCGAAAGCAGGCTCACCAGCGTCGCGCCGTACACCAGACGCAAACCAAACCGCGACACCACGTTGCCCTGCTGCTCGTTCAGACCTTTTATTGCCCCCGCCACAATGCCAATGGAAGCAAAGTTAGCGAACGACACCAGGAACACGGACAAAATACCCAGCCCGCGAGGTGACATTTGATGGGCAATTTTTTGCAGCTCGATCATCGCCACAAATTCATTCGCCACCAGTTTAGTTGCCATAATGCTCCCCGCGTTTAAGGCATCGCTCAACGGAATACCAATAAGCCACGCCAGCGGATAAAACACATAACCCAGAATCTGCTGGAAGCTCATGCCAAATATGCTGGAGAAGAGGGCGTTAACGGCGCTAATAAGGGCGATAAAACCAATCAGCATCGCCAGAATAATCATTGCCACCTTAAAACCGGCCAGAATATACTCGCCCAGCATTTCAAAGAAGCTCTGGGATTCGTGCAGTTTTTCCAGCTTGATATCCGGCTCCGCTTCCGGGCGGGTCGGGTTAATGACCGAAAGAATAATAAAGGTGCTGAACATGTTCAGGATCAGCGCCGCGACGACAAATTTGGCGTCGAGCATGGTCATATAGGCCCCGACAATCGACAGCGACACCGTCGACATAGCCGTGGCAGCCATCGTAAACAGACGACGTGAGGAGAGATCCCCGAGTACGCCCTTGTAGGCAATAAAGTTTTCCGACTGACCGAGGATCAGCGAGCTCACCGCGTTGAAGGATTCCAGCTTGCCCATGCCGTTCAGTTTTGACAGCAGCGTCCCGATCACCCGAATAAAGATCGGCAGAATGCGCCAGTGCTGAAGAATACCGATCAACGCTGAGATAAAAATAATGGGGCAGAGCACGCCAAGGAAAATAAACGCCAGCCCTTTTTCACCCATCCCGCCAAAGACAAAATTCGTCCCTTCGGCAGCGAATTTAAGCAGCGACTCAAAGAAACCGGAGACGTGTTTAATAATAAACAGACCGCTTTCTGCATGCAGGAAAAAGAACGCCAGCGCAATTTCAATCACGATCAGCTGTAAAACGAAACGAATACGAACTTTTCGGCGGTCGAAACTCACCAGCCAGGCAAGCGCAAGAATAATCACCAGCGCCAGCAGGAAATGGACAATTTTAAACATGGTTTATTTTCAGTTGGTTTTCGAGGTGGACATTTAGCCACAGCCCCGGTTAACCGTAAATGGGCATTTTCGTTATACCTTATAAACGCAACGGTTACTCAGGCAATTATTACTCCGCAATGCGTTTACATCTGGTCATCAAAACGCAACACATTTCGCTTGTTTTTCTTGTTGCCGTAATGATAATCACTATCACAAGAATTTACCTTTCTTTGCATCAGTTGACCGCGATAAACATTTAAGGTGTCGGCATGTTTGTTCCTTTTCTCATTATGTTACGTGAAGGCCTTGAAGCGGCCCTGATTGTTAGCCTTATCGCCAGTTATCTGAAGCGTACCCAGCGCGGACGCTGGATTGGCGTGATGTGGGTTGGCGTTTTCCTTGCCGCGGCGCTCTGCCTGGGGCTGGGTATTCTTATCAACGAAACCACCGGTGAATTTCCGCAGAAAGAGCAGGAGCTGTTTGAAGGCATTGTTGCCGTAATAGCGGTGGTGATCCTCACCTGGATGGTGTTCTGGATGCGCAAAGTTTCCCGTAACGTGAAGGTACAGCTTGAGCAGGCGGTGGATAACGCTCTGCAAAAAGGCAACCACCACGGCTGGGCGCTGATCATGATGGTCTTTTTCGCCGTGGCGCGTGAAGGCCTGGAGTCCGTGTTCTTCCTGCTCGCGGCTTTTCAGCAGGACGTGGGCATCTGGCCGCCGCTGGGCGCGATGCTCGGGCTGGCCACGGCGGTTGTGCTTGGCTTCCTGCTCTACTGGGGCGGCATTCGTCTTAACCTGGGCGCGTTCTTCAAGTGGACCAGCCTGTTTATTCTGCTGGTGGCCGCGGGACTGGCGGCAGGGGCGATCCGCGCCTTCCACGAAGCGGGCCTGTGGAACCACTTCCAGGACGTGGCGTTCGATCTCAGCAACGTCCTGTCGACCCATTCACTGACCGGTACCCTGCTCGAAGGGATCTTCGGCTACCAGGAAACGCCGAGCGTCAGCGAAGTGGCGATGTACTTTATCTATCTGGTTCCGGCGCTGATCCTGTTCGCTATGCCGCCACGTACCGGCTCGCAGACGTCGCGCGTTGCGCCGTAAGTGCTGTTTTAGTTACAACATACTTTTAAAGGGAAGAGTCATGGCCATTCAGTTCCGTCGTAGTGCGTTATGCGCAGGCATCGCCGCGCTGCTCGTGTCTGCCTTCGCCGCTCAGGCAGCAGATATTCCGCAGGTCAAAGTCACCGTCAACGATAAACAGTGTGAGCCGATGACCATCACGGTTAACAGCGGTAAAACCCAGTTTATTATTCAGAACCACAGCCAGAAGGCGCTGGAGTGGGAAATCCTGAAAGGCGTGATGGTGGTGGAAGAGCGCGAGAATATCGCGCCGGGCTTCAGCCAGAAGATGACCGCAAATCTTCAGCCCGGGGAATATGACATGACCTGCGGCCTGCTGACTAACCCGAAAGGTAAGCTGATCGTCAAAGGCGCAGCGACGGCGGACGCGGCCAAAGGCACGGCGCTGCTGAGTCTCGGCGACGCTATTACCGCCTATAAAGCCTACGTCACCAAAGAGACGGCGGACCTGGTGGCAGGCACCAAAGCCTTTACCGACGCGGTGAAAGCGGGCGATATCGAAAAAGCGAAATCCCTGTATGCGCCTACACGTCAGCACTACGAGCGCATCGAGCCGATTGCCGAGCTGTTCTCTGACCTCGATGGCAGCATTGACGCCCGTGAAGACGACTACGAGCAGAAGGCCGCCGATCCGAAATTCACCGGCTTCCACCGTCTGGAAAAAGCCCTGTTTGGCGATAACTCCACCAGGGGGATGGAGAAATACGCCGAGCAGCTCAACAGCGACGTGCTGGAGCTGCAAAAACGCATCAGCGAGCTGGCATTCCAACCGTCGAAAGTGGTGGGTGGCGCAGCGGGTCTGATTGAAGAAGTAGCCGCCAGCAAAATCAGCGGTGAAGAAGATCGTTACAGCCACACCGACCTGTGGGACTTCCAGGCAAACGTCGACGGCGCACAGAAAATTGTCGATCTGCTGCGGCCACAGTTGCAAAAAGAGAACGGCGAACTGCTGGCGAAAGTGGATGCCAATTTTAAGAAAGTTGACGCTATCCTGGCGAAATACCGCACCAAAGACGGGTTCGAAACCTACGACAAGCTGACCGATGCTGATCGTAACGCGCTGAAAGGCCCGATTACGACGCTGGCGGAAGATCTCTCCCTGCTGCGTGGCGTACTGGGTCTGGATTAAGCGATGAACGAGCATGACGAGTACGACGTGGCGGAACCTTCCCGACGTCGGTTGTTAAAAGGGGTAGGGGCGCTGGGCGGCGCGTTTGCCCTGGCGGGAGGCTGTCCGGTGGCGCATGCGGCAAAACCGCAAAGCGCCCCTGGCACGCTCTCCCCGGATGCGCGTATGGAAACGCAGCCGTTTTATGGTGAGCACCAGGCGGGGATCCTGACGCCGCAGCAGGCCTCGATGATGCTGGTGGCTTTCGATTCGCTGGCGAGTGATAAGGCCGACCTTGAGCGTCTGTTCAGGCTATTAACCACGCGCATTGCCTTCCTCACCGCCGGCGGTCCGGCACCGGAAACACCGAATCCGCGCCTGCCGCCGATGGATTCCGGGATCCTCGGGGCGTTTATCGCTCCCGATAATCTGACCATCACCGTGTCGGTGGGGGAATCACTATTTGATGATCGCTACGGTCTGGCGAAGCAGAAGCCGAAAGCGCTGCAAAAAATGACGCGATTCCCGAATGATTCTCTCGACGCGGCGCTGTGCCACGGCGATCTGCTGTTGCAGATCTGCGCTAATACCCAGGATACGGTGATCCACGCCCTGCGCGATATTATCAAGCACACCCCGGATCTGCTGAGCGTGCGCTGGAAGCGGGAAGGTTTTATCTCTGACCACGCCGCGCGCAGTAAAGGGAAAGAGACGCCGGTCAACCTGCTGGGCTTCAAAGACGGTACCGCCAACCCGGACAGCAGCAATACCGCGTTGATGAACAAGGTGGTCTGGGTTACGGCGGATCAGGGCGAACCGGCCTGGGCGGTGGGCGGCAGCTATCAGGCGGTGCGTATCATTCAGTTTCACGTGGAGTTCTGGGACCGCACGCCGCTGAAAGAGCAACAGACTATCTTCGGCCGCGATAAGCAAACCGGCGCACCGCTCGGCATGAAGCTCGAGCACGATGAACCCGACTACGCCCGCGATCCGAACGGGGATGTCATCGCGCTGGACAGCCATATTCGCCTCGCCAATCCTCGCACCAAAGAGACGCAATCCAGCCTGATGATGCGCAGGGGTTACAGCTACTCGCTGGGGGTGACCAACTCCGGGCAGCTTGATATGGGACTGCTGTTTGTCTGCTATCAGCACGATCTGGAGAAGGGATTCCTAACCGTGCAGAAGCGGCTCAACGGCGAAGCGCTGGAAGAGTACATTAAGCCCATCGGCGGCGGCTATTTCTTTGCCCTGCCCGGCGCGCGTGACGCGAACGCCTGGCTCGCTCAGGGTCTCATAGAAGCCTGATAATCGTCCCTGCGACAGTTCGCGGGGACATTATTTTTTTCCCAGACTATCTTATTGTTATATTTCTGTAATATTTCTATATAAGACTGATTTTCCATGTAGGGGCAGTCCGAAAAGTTGCATTCAGGTAAAATAAATGTTGCATTTATGATAATTCCTGATGTACTTAAGAGAAGACAGCGGTAGTTCCCGGCAGTGATGTTAACTCACTATGGAGATCGCGAATGGTTGCGTCCTGTACTGGACAAGGTAAACATATCAACCGCAGTACCCGGCGCGGAGGCTCAGACTCCGGCAGCGATTTCTTCACCACCAAATTCTCTCCTTCACCTCAACAACCTTTTTCTACCGACGTGCATAACGGTGCGCGTAGCCGTTGTATATCGTCATCCGGTAATGCAAGCAATGGCTTACAAGGAAGCCAACCCTCTGATGTTCGTGCGCATAATCGTGCCGATGCTGGCGCGTGTGATGAATACCAACAACTCAAGGTGCTATCCATGGGAAGACAGAAAGCAGTGATCAAAGCTCGTCGCGAAGCAAAACGTGTGCTGAGACGGGATTCACGTAGTCATAAACAGCGTGAAGAAGAATCGGTCACCTCGCTTGTGCAGATGAGCGGCGTAGAATCGATTGGCATGGCGCGGGACAGCCGCGATGCATCGCCAATTGTGGCGCGAAATGAAGCTCAGGCGCACTACCTGAATGCTATCGAGAGTAAACAGCTCATCTTTGCAACCGGGGAAGCCGGATGCGGGAAAACCTGGATCAGCGCCGCCAAAGCGGCGGAGGCGCTGATTCATAAGGACGTGGAAAGGATCATCGTTACCCGTCCGGTACTGCAAGCGGATGAAGATCTGGGCTTCCTGCCCGGCGATATTTCCGAGAAGTTTGCCCCGTACTTCAGGCCCGTCTATGACGTGCTGGTGAAGCGGTTGGGCGCTTCCTTTATGCAGTACTGCCTGCGACCAGAGATTGGCAAGGTGGAAATCGCGCCGTTCGCCTATATGCGCGGACGTACATTTGAAAATGCGGTCGTTATTCTTGACGAGGCTCAGAACGTGACCGCTGCGCAAATGAAGATGTTTTTAACGCGCCTCGGGGAGAACGTGACGGTGATCGTCAACGGCGATATTACCCAGTGTGACCTGCCGTCGGGCGTGAAGTCCGGCCTGAGCGATGCCATGTCACGTTTTGAGGAAGATGAGATGATAGGGGTGGTCCGCTTCACAAAAGAGGACTGCGTCCGCTCGGCGCTCTGCCAGCGCACGCTACAAGCGTATTATTGAATATGCTGTTGTGTTCAAGGCCCGGGAAACCGGGCTTTGTTTTTTGTGCATTTTATCCCCTCTTCCCTGGGGAGAGGGTTAGGGTGAGGGGCTCAGGCCGCACCGAGCTGCATATAGCACCGGGGGGATTGACTCGCTGCGCTCGCCCTGCGGGCAGCCTGTTCGCTACGTTCTCAGTCTGTCCAACTGGCTGCGCCAGTTGTCGAACCCCGGTCGGGGGTTCTCATTCCCCCCAAAGGCGTACAACATGCGAAAAAAAAGCCCGTATTTTCATGCGAGCTCTTCTTCAAATATGGCGGTGAGGGGGGGATTGACTCGCTGCGCTCGCCCTGCGGGCAGCCTGTTCGCTACGCTCTCAGTCTGTCCAACTGGCTGCGCCAGTTGTCGAACCCCGGTCGGGGGCTCTCATTCCCCCCAAAGGCGTACAACATGCGAAAAAAAAGCCCGCATTTTCATGCGAGCTCTTCTTCAAATATGGCGGTGAGGGGGGGATTCGAACCCCCGATACGTTGCCGTATACACACTTTCCAGGCGTGCTCCTTCAGCCACTCGGACACCTCACCATATTGTTTTGCTGCCTGACCGCTTGGGGGGCAACGGGGCGCTACTATAGGGAGTTGCGCTAAAACGGTCAAGCAGATTTTCAGCATTCGTGCTTGTTCGGTTAAGCCTTAATCAGCTTATGTCGCAGCGCGCAGGATTAACGCTGCGAATCGAGCACTTCGCTATTTTTCACCACGTCCTGCGCTTTGCTGTAGCTTTCGATCAGCAGCTGGTAGACAGGGAAGATGTGTGTGTACACCTCTGCCCATTCACCCGCATCTTCACGGTTCCACGTGCGCTGAATTTCGGAAGCAACGGCTGCCGTGTCCATCGGCACCACGCCTGCCTGCACCACGCGCGCCAGGGTGATCTCCTGCGCCATTTTGCTGTAGGTGCCGGAGGCATCAATCACCGCAAACACTTTATATCCGTCCGCCACCGCGCTGATGGACGGGAAGGCCATGCAGACGCTGGTGATCGTCCCCGCGATAATCAGCGTTTTGCGCCCGGTGGCTTTCACCGCCGCCACGAACTCCGGGTTATCCCAGGCGTTGATCTCACCCTTGCGTGCCACATACTGTGCGTGCGGCGCGTTGGCGTGGATCTCCGGGATAAGCGGGCCGTTCGGTCCCTGTGGAACCGACGCCGTGGTGATCACCGGGATCTTCGCCAGCGAGGCGATTTTTGCCAGCGCTGCTGCACGGGCGCGCAGCTCAGGCATTGGCATGTCTCCTACGGTCTGGAACAGCCCGCTCTGGTGATCGATAAGCAGCATAACGGCATCGTTTACGTCAATAACGGGACGTGCACCGTTGAAGTTTGCAGGGGTAGACATAATGCGCTCCTTATTACGTTTAGATTTGGCCAAAGCGGCCGGAGTTGAAATCGCGAATAGCCTCGGCAATTTCGGTTTTACTGTTCATCACAAACGGGCCATAGCCCACGATGGGTTCATTCAGCGGCTCCCCGGCCATCAGCAGCACTTTGGCATCGCTGCTGGCTTCGAGATGCAGTTTGTCACCGCTCTGGCTCAGCACGACCAGTTGCGCCTCACCGGCAGGCGTGGTGCCGTTCACCGTCACGCTGCCTTCAACGACAACCAGCGCCGTGCTCCAGCCTTCGGGCTGATTAAGCGTCAGGTGGCTACCCTGATGCAGCGCGAGATCCCACACGTTCAGCGGTGAGAAGGTATGCGCCGGGCCGGTTACCTCTCCAAAGCGGCCAGCAATCACACGCAATGTTCCGCTGTTATCCGGCAGGGTGACCACCGGGATATCCGCCTGAGTGATGCTCTGGTAGCCAGGCGTCGCCATTTTGTCCCTGGCGGGCAGGTTGACCCACAGCTGCATCATTTTCAGTTCACCGCCTTTCTGCGAAAACGCGCTGGAGTGGAACTCCTCGTGCAAAATGCCTGCGCCCGCCGTCATCCACTGCACGTCACCTGGACCAATAACGCCGCCTCTGCCGGTTGAATCACGGTGCTCCACTTCGCCTGAGTAGACGATGGTCACCGTTTCAAAACCGCGATGAGGATGCTCGCCCACGCCGCGTTTCGCGCCATCCGCCGGGAAGGTATGCGGTCCGGCGTAGTCCAGCAGCAGGAACGGGCTCAGGGGCTCGCCATGCGTCTGGTAAGAAAACATCGAACGAACCGGAAAACCGTCACCGACCCAGTGCGGACGAGGTGCGGTATACACGCCTGTTACGTTTTTCATGATTAACTCCTGATGTCCTGTTGATGGAATTAGCTTATATTCAGGGTTAATATCCCGGTAGATAGCAAAAATGACATTCACTGTTCCTTAAATGGAACAATGGAGGCGTATGCAGGACCTCAATGATTTCGTATGGTTTGTGAAGGTGGTGGAGCATGGCGGCTTTGCAGCGGCGGGTCGGGCGCTCGATCAGCCTAAGTCGAAACTGAGCCGTCGGATTGCGCAGCTGGAGGAACGCCTGGGGGTTCGGTTGATACAACGTACCACGCGGCAGTTTGCGGTGACGGAGGTGGGGCAGACATTCTATCAGCACTGTAAAGCTATGCTGGTGGAGGCTGAAGCTGCGGAGGAGGCGGTGGCTGCTTTACAGGCTGAGCCGCGTGGTATGGTCCGGATCACCTGTCCTGTCACCTTGCTGCACGTTCACGTGGGGCCCATGCTGGCGCGGTTTATGGCGCGCTATCCGGGGATCAACCTTCAGCTCGAAGCCACCAACCGCCGGGTCGATCTGGTGGCGGAGGGGGTGGATGTGGCGATCCGCGTTCGTCCGCGCCCGTTTGATGACAGCGATCTGGTATTAAGGGTGCTGGCGGACAGGGGACACTGTCTGGTTGCCGGGCCGGCACTGATTGAACGGATGGGCAACCCGGCGATGCCCTCTGAACTCAGCGAGTGGCCGGGGTTAAGTATGGGGGCGTGCAAGCACCTGCATAAGTGGGAATTGAACGGTCCGGAGGGCGCAAAGGCAGAAATTCACTTCACGCCGCGCCTGGTGACTACCGACATGCTGGCGCTGCGGGAGGCAGCGATGGCGGGCGTGGGCGTGGTACAGCTGCCCATTTTGATGGTGAAGGATCAGCTGGCTTCAGGTGAACTTGTTCGGGTGCTGAATGCCTGGGAACCCAGACGGGAAGTGATCCATGCGGTGTATCCTTCCCGGCGCGGCCTGCTGCCATCGGTCAGGACGCTGGTGGATTTTCTCACCGAAGAGTATGCAAAGATGGTTGAAGACTAGCTTTTTGTAGGTCGGGTAAGCGTAGCGCCACCCGACACAATTACCGCAGGGGCTGCAAAGTTCGAATCCCCCACAGGCGTGCAACATGTGAAAAAAAAGCCCGCATTTTCATGCGAGCTCTTTTTCAAATATGGCGGTGAGGGGGGGATTCGAACCCCCGATACGTTGCCGTATACACACTTTCCAGGCGTGCTCCTTCAGCCACTCGGACACCTCACCATATTGTCATCCCGTTGTTGTCGGGACGGGCGCTAATGTAAGTAAAAGCCGTACTGCCGTCAACCCACTTTTTCAGTAATTTAGCGTGTTTAGACAAACTTCAGGCAACCTGATTCCGAAATGTGCGAAATGCGCCTCTTTTATCAGCAACGCGGTTTAGCAATAAATTTGTTATGCTGGCAAGCCAGTTGAAAATGAAAATAAAACAGTGCAATAAAAGGCAATGACTATGGATATTATCTTCTATCACCCCACTTTTGATACGGCTTACTGGATTAATGCGCTTACGGCG
Organism: Enterobacter cloacae complex sp. GF14B; assembly: GCF_004136805.1. Taxonomy (NCBI): domain Bacteria; kingdom Pseudomonadati; phylum Pseudomonadota; class Gammaproteobacteria; order Enterobacterales; family Enterobacteriaceae; genus Enterobacter; species Enterobacter cloacae complex sp. GF14B. The sequence continues at coordinate 41,241 of NZ_QFRV01000027.1, read as the reverse complement.
GCACTGCCTGGCTCACGCGTTCGCGAATGGAAACAGGGCGATAATGAACATGCCGACTACGCGCTGGTCTGGCATCCCCCGGTCGAAATGCTTCAGGGACGCCGTTTGAAGGCGGTATTTGCTCTTGGTGCGGGGGTGGATTCCATTCTCAGTAAGCTGAAGGCACACCCTGAAATGCTGCCGGAAGATATTCCCCTGTTTCGTCTGGAAGATACCGGTATGGGGCAGCAGATGCAGGAATATGCCGTGAGCCAGGTGCTGCACTGGTTCCGCCGTTTCGACGATTATCAGGCGTTTAAACAGCAATCCCACTGGGAACCGCTTCCGGATTATCAGCGTGAAGATTTCACCATCGGCATCCTCGGCGCGGGTGTACTGGGTTCGAAAGTCGCCGAAGCGCTCGCACCGTGGGGCTTCCCACTGCGCTGCTGGAGCCGGAGCCGTAAGGAGTATCCGGGCGTCGAGAGCTTTGCCGGAACGGACGAACTCCCGGCGTTCCTGAAAGGGACTCGCGTCCTCATTAACCTGCTGCCGAATACGGCGGAAACGGTCGGCATTATCAATGGCACGCTCCTCAACCAGTTGGCAGAAGACAGCTACTTAATGAACCTGGCGCGCGGGGTACACGTTGTGGAAGACGATCTGCTGAAAGCGCTGGATAGCGGTAAACTGAAAGGCGCAATGCTGGATGTGTATAGCCGCGAACCGCTGCCAAAAGACAGCCCGCTCTGGGCACATCCGCGCGTGGCGATGACGCCCCATATTGCGGCCGTGACGCGACCGGCGGAGGCCGTGGCGTACATCTCGCATACCATCAGCGAAATAGAGAAGGGCAACGCGGTGTCCGGACAGGTCGACAGACAGCGAGGCTACTGAGAGAAACCCGGCGTTCGCCGGGTTTTTGCTAATATTCGCCGCTGATAACTGCTATCCTTTGGAAAAACCGCAGAGGAGAGAAAGATGTATCCCGTTGACCTGCATATGCACACCGTCGCCAGTACCCACGCTTACAGTAACCTCCATGATTATATCGCTCAGGCGAAGCTGAAAGGCATCAAACTGTTTGCGATAACCGATCACGGTCCGGATATGGCGGATGCGCCGCACTACTGGCATTTTGTGAATATGCGTATCTGGCCACGCCTGGTGGACGGTATTGGGATACTGCGCGGCATCGAAGCGAACATCAAAAATACCGACGGTGAAATTGACTGCACCGGCCCGATGCTGACCTCTTTAGATCTGATCCTCGCTGGCTTCCATGAGCCGGTCTTTGCGCCCCAGGATAAAGAGACCAACACCGCAGCGATGATTGCCACTATTGCCAGCGGCAACGTGCACATTATCAGCCACCCGGGAAATCCGAAATACCCGATTGATATTCAGGCCGTGGCGCAGGCGGCAGCGAAGCACCGCGTGGCGCTGGAGATTAACAACTCCTCCTTTGTTCACTCGCGTAAGGGCAGTGAAGCCAACTGCCGCGAAGTGGCGGCGGCAGTGCGTGACGCGGGCGGAATGGTGGCGCTGGGCTCTGATTCACACACGGCCTTCACGCTGGGGGATTTCAGCGAGTGCCTGAAAATATTGCGGGACGTGAATTTCCCGGAAGAACAGATCCTGAACGTCACGCCGCGTCGTATGCTCGACTTCCTTGAGTCGCGCGGCATGGCGCCGATTGATGAATTTGCCTATCTTTAATTAATAACGGAATAAAAACATGAATGAGTTTTCCATCCTTTGCCGCGTGCTGGGCACCTTATATTACCGCCAGCCGCAGGATCCGCTGCTGGTTCCGCTGTTTACCCTGATTCGTGAAGGTAAACTGGCGCAGAGCTGGCCGCTGGAACAGGATGAATTGCTGGAACGCTTGCAAAAAAGCTGCGATATGCAGCAGATTTCAACGGATTACAACGCGCTGTTTGTGGGGGAAGAGTGTCGCGTGTCGCCGTATCGTTCTGCCTGGCAGGAAGGTGCGACCGAAGCGGAAGTTCGGGCGTTTCTTTCAGAACGCGGCATGCCGCTGACGGATATGCCTGCCGATCATATCGGTACCCTGCTGCTGGCGGCCTCCTGGATTGAAGATAATGCAGGTGATGATGAGAACGAGGCGATTGAAACCCTGTTCGAAACGTATCTGCTGCCGTGGGTTGGCACCTTCCTGGGTAAAGTTGAAGCCCACGCCACCTCGCCATTCTGGAGAACGCTGGCTCCGCTGACGCGTGACGCTATCGCTGCTATGTGGGACGAGCTGGAAGAAGAGAACGAAGGGTGACTTGAATCACAAAAATTCTGCAACGATACATTTCAACTTGCACGTAATGTGCTTCTGATCTCATTTATATGGTGCGCATCTGCTAAGATGCGCACCATGAACATATTACTTTGTATTGCAATCACGACTGGCATCCTCTCCGGCCTCTGGGGTTGGGTGGCTGTCTCTCTCGGCTTGTTGAGCTGGGCTGGTTTTCTTGGCTGCACGGCCTATTTCGCCTGCCCGCACGGTGGTCTCAAAGGGCTCTTTATTTCAGGCTGCACGTTACTGAGTGGCGTGGTCTGGGCGCTGGTCATTATGAAAGGCAGCGCGCTGGCGCCGCATCTGGAAATCCTGGGGTACGCCATGACCGGCATTGTGGCCTTCCTGATGTGCGTTCAGGCAAAACATCTGCTGTTGTCCTTTGTGCCCGGCACGTTCATGGGTGCCTGCGCGACCTTTGCAGGGCAGGGGGACTGGAAGCTGGTGGTCCCTTCGCTCATGCTGGGGTTACTGTTTGGCTACGCCATGAAGAACAGCGGCCTCTGGCTTGCGGCCCGACGCGAGAAGAGCCAGAGCGTTCCTGCGGTAAGTAAATAAAAAAAGGCGAGACGGAATTCTCGCCTTTTTTATGCGCCGTCGATTATGACTCTGGCGGCACCGACATCTCACGATATTTCACCAGCACCGCATTACTCACGTCACTTTTATTCTGAAGATCCCACAAGCCGCGATCGATACCGTCATTAATCAGGAAAATCACGCCGGTTTCGATGGCCGACATCAGACACAGCATGACCGGCTCGTTAGAGGTATAGCCAATTTCACCCTCCAGCAGACGCTGGTAATCGATAAAGCGGAATACCCCGGCCTGCACTTCATAAGAGAGAATCGTTTTGCTGGTGGTCACCGAGGATAATATCTCACCCGTGCTCACGTTAACCACGCGCAGGTTGACGGCAATCTGGTCCAGCTGATACTGCGTGTCGGCCCCGATGCCAAAGTAACGCGCACCCGCGCCACCCGATTTCACGTTACTTTCGTAGCCGATAATCGAGCCTTCCACCATGATATTGGCTGCGGTGAGAGACTGTAGCGGCATGCGGTTATTGACGCCAACGGTACCATTCTCCTGCGCGGCACGAATGATTTTTCGTTCGTTAAGCAGGTTTTGCAGCCCCTGACGTTCCAGCGGGATAAACCAGCGAGAATCTTTCAGGGCGGTAACCAGCATCGCGGTGGCGCTCTGCGGTACGGCTGTCGAGAAGTTACTGGCCGGATACGGTTTGAACTGACCCGTCTCATCCTGAATGTTATACACCGAGACGAATATCTTTCCGGTTGGGACCGGCAGATGTGTAAGATCCCGATAGCTCTGGGCACGAGGCATCAGGGTGGGTTTAGCGGCTTCTTTTGGCGGGGCAGTTAAACAACCGCTTAATAAGCACACTGCAACTAAAATAAAAAAGCGCTGCATAATAATTGTCCTTATTTCGGGGTTGTTTAGAAATCAGTTGAACTGGTCTGCAAACCGGAAACCTGGATTGTCGACGTTTTACCGGTTTTTCGGTCTGTCACATTTAACTGAAGCTGCCCGTCTTTATTGGCAATATCGACGATAAAGTCGTTAGTGACCATCCGGCCGGGTTTTCCGGTATTAATGTTAGTTAATAAGCCACCTAATATTTGCGACTGGATGGCCTGAGTAAAATTATCCAGGGCTGACGGGGTCTCGATACCGAAATCATCGTCATAGCTGGGGTCTTTATAGGAGTTTTGAGCCTGAGCCTGGTTAAGCATAAAGGCTCCGTTATTCGGGTTGCCGCCAAAATTAGGGTTGCGGAACTGGAATGTCATATTTCCGGCCCAGCTCAACGGCGCAATGAGCATTAACGAAATCACTGTGTGTGCGAGACGCATTACAGCCTCCGAAATAGGTATCGTTGTTAGAACTCATCTTTTGCTAAATCGCCTGTGCTCAAAAGGGCTTTGTCTAACTGTAGGCGGTTAATAGCTTCTTCTGTTTGTGCCAGCGCGAAAGCGACGTTCTGATCGAAGTCTCTTTTCGTTGGGAATAAAAAAGTCTGGTAAATAACGTCCTGATTAGCGGTTATTGTGATCCAGCTTCCCCACCGCGCACTGGGCCGTTCGTTGATGGTTAAGTTACCCGGATAATCGCTTTCCCACTTATCGCTGAAGGCACGATAAAAATCGTGTCCGACAGAGGTGACGGTGTGGTCGGTTAACAGTCCGGGAACTTCTACCTCAACAGCCTGAAGGTTTCCGGCAGCAAGCATAATGCCTGCGGCGGCAATCCAACTTAAGGTGCGTTTCATGCTATTAACGCCTGAGGTTATCGTTTGCCCACGACACCGCCTGCGTGCGATTTTTAACAGCTATCTTTTTGAAAAGATTATAAAGATGCGTCTTAACCGTATTTTCGCTGATAAATAACGAACGGGCGATTTCAATATTTGAAGCACCAATACGCAGTTTGTTCAGGATCTCTTTCTCACGGTGCGTCAGAAGGGCCGATTCCGAACTGTTATAGCGATAATTTCCGGAGTGGGTAATGAGGTAGCTGGCCAGTTTCTGCGAGAAATAACACTCCCCCCGCAATATGCCCTGCAAACCCTCCACGACACGGTTTTCTTCTTCAGTGACGTAAAACACGCCGTTAATATGCGGCCAGCTCTCAATTTCGCGGAAAGGATACTCATCAGGCGTATTTAATAACAATACGCGGATATTATTGTTTTTCCTGCTTAAATTATCTTGCCAGTAATGAATGAGTTTTTTATCCGCTTCCATCATATCGAGAAGAATGATGCTGCCAGAAGCGATATCATCAAAAGAACGTTGAATATTATGCAGTTTCCCGTTAAGAGACAGGCATTGCTTTAAATGCTGCAATAACGCTGTCGCTTGTAAGGAAGGTTTTGTGATCAACAATAATGTATGACCGGGTAAGCTATGGACTTCATTAAACATGATGAAACCCCACGTTATTTATGACACCCGGCAGTTGCCCTCGTATTATTGAAAAGGGCACCAGAGGTACTGACAGGTGTGGCACTGCTGTGTGTAGTTAAAAAACCTTCCTCCAAAGGAGGCGGTAAAATTAAAAACAAATAACGTACTGCTGTTTTCAATCTAGCTATTGCAAACTTTAAAGCAAGTGTTAATCGTGTAACAGAATGTAAAATTCGATATTAATTTGTGTATATTGCAGGGCTAATAGATTTTAAGATAAGGGGAAAGTTGTACATGTGTATAAACGTGCACAGATTTTAAAAACCATAAAGTATATTATAATGGGTTGAATTATTTGGCTTTGTATTATTCTAAGCCAGCCGGTAAAAAGTATGATCTCTGCTAAAAACATAAGACTTCCCTAAGCCAGAATTTTTTCTTAAGAAAACTTGCTTCGTGTCACGCGCGTGGCAAAGGGCATTGTCTTTTTTGTCTGAAGAAGCCGGTGCAGGTTGGACAGTCTGTCTCGCTGTTGTACAAGCGCAGGAAGACATTTTTGGTTTCTGCTTTAGGCGTGTATCCCGTCGTTTCAGGCGAGATTTACGACTTTGAGGTGAAGGAGAATATAAAAATAAGGCGCACGGGTGAGATATTAAACATGTTTCGGCAGACATACTCTTTTCCGTAACGCGGCGTTAACAAAACGAATCGCGTTAACGGAGCAAGAGATACTTTTTTATAGCCAGGTCCAGGGTGACAGCATGAAAAACAAAACGTTGTTTATGATGTTTACATTACTGGGTGCGCCTGGGTTTGTAATCGCAGGTGATTCAGATTTAGCCAGTTCTGAATATAATTTTGCGATAAATGAATTAAGTAAAGCTTCATACAATCAGGCAGCCATTATTGGTCAACAGGGTTCAGGAAATAATTCTGATGTACGCCAGGGCGGTTCTAAATTGCTGTCCGTTATTTCTCAGGAGGGCGGGAATAACCGCGCGAATGTTGATCAGTCAGGGACGTATAACCTTGCTTATATCGATCAGACCGGCAACGGCAACGATGCGAGTATTAAGCAGGGCGCTTTTGGCAACACCGCCATGATTATCCAGAAAGGCTCGGGTAACAGGGCGAATATAACGCAGTATGGTACGCAGAAAACAGCAGTTGTAGTACAGAGACAGTCGCAAATGGCTATTCGCGTTATTCAACGTTAGCGATGTGTGACGCCTTAATCAATCCGATGGGGGTTTACCATGAAACTTTTCAAAGTGGCAGTTATTGCAGCAATCGTAGTTTCTGGCAGTGCTTTCGCAGGTGCGGTACCACAATTTGGCGGCGGCCACGGTGGTGGCTGGGGTGGCGGCAATAACGGCCCTGACTCAACCCTGAGCATTTACCAGTACGGCGGCGGTAACTCCGCGCTTGCTTTGCAGACGGACGCCCGAGATTCTGAATTGACCATTACCCAGCATGGTGGTGGTAACGGCGCAGATGTTGGCCAGGGCTCTGATGACAGTTCTATCGATCTGCTGCAAAAAGGCTTTGGTAACAGCGCCACCATCGACCAGTGGAATAGCAAAGACTCTGTTATCAACGTGAAACAGTTCGGCGGCGGCAACGGCGCGGCGGTAGACCAGACAGCGTCCGGCTCAACGGTGACTGTGCACCAGGTTGGCTTTGGCAACAACGCGACCGCACACCAGTACTGATTCATTTCTGTACCAAAAAACAGGGCATGCGCCCTGTTTTTTTTCGGGAGGATCTCATGAGCACCTTCATTCTCCTTGCCGCGCTTGCCAGCCAGATAACGTTCAGCACCTCACAGCAGGCAAATATGACAACCATTATTCCTCAGGTCACGCTGGCAGACGCTTGCGAATGTCAGGTTGAGGTGTTATCTGTCCGACAGGGGCAGGGGGGACAAAGTACATCGCGGCAGAAAAATACTCTTTTTATACCCGCTAATCAGCCGATTGATTTAACGCGAATCAGTTTAAATATTCGCTCAGGGGATGCGGTAAAAATAATCGTCACCGTTTCCGATGGAAAATCGCTTCATTTATCACAGCAGTGGAACGCACCGGTAAGTGCGCTTTAATAATTCATGAAATCAATGATTTAATAAAGTGGCGGCGCTGCACAGGTAAGCTATGCTGATATCAAGAACCCAGTCATCGGGTTGCTTAAATTGATACTTCATAACGGAGCGTTTTTACCCCTCAAGGACGAATTTCATTGAGGAGTACAAATAATGTTCAAATCCGCAGCGTGTATTATTTCTGGTCTGGGACTGATCCTGTCCTCTTTTTTTTCTCCGGCTTATTCAGCAACTATAGAAAATGGTGGGGTGATTCATTTTCGTGGCGCGGTGGTCGCTGACCCGTGCGAAGTCACGCCCCGGCATCAGCAGTTTGCGATCTCCTGTCCGGAAAATAACCGTATGAAAACGCATACCATCAGTTATGACGAGGCGCTCCGGGGCCATCATCCTCATTCAGCTCTGGCCGCTGTCAGCATGAAATACCTGAATGAACAGAAAACGCTTGCGGTCGTTCAGGTGGATTACCGCTAACCGACGTTTTTTTCGCGGCAGTTTTTCTCCTTCTCCCTCTGCGATACACTGGTGAAAAAGGCGGGTTGCAGAGGGTGTTTATGAGACCGCAAATCGACGTTATTCATGGCGATATCACGACGGTGCGCGTTGACGTGACCGTCAACGCAGCCAATTCCTCCCTGATGGGTGGTGGCGGGGTGGACGGTGCCATTCACCGGGCCGCAGGCCCTCAACTCCTTGAAGCATGCAAAACCGTGCGTCAGCAGCAGGGAGAGTGCCCGCCGGGGCATGCTGTTATTACGCTTGCGGGCGATCTCCCGGCCAAAGCGGTGATCCATACCGTTGGACCCGTCTGGCACGGTGGCGACCGCCATGAGGCTGAGATTCTGGAGCAGGCGTATCGTAACTGCCTGCGGCTTGCGGCGGATAACGGGTATAAGACCATGGCGTTCCCCGCCATTAGCACCGGGGTGTTCGGCTATCCAAAGGAAGCGGCAGCTACGATCGCCGTGAATACCGTTTATCACTACCTTTCCCTCAAACCCATGCCGGAAAAAGTCATTTTTGTCTGTTTCGATGAGCACACCGCCGACCTGTATCAGCGGATTTTGACCGCGCGCAGCCAGGCATTTTGATGTCTGAAGTGCAAAAACGGCGCCCTGGAGGCGCCGTTTTGTTATCCCGCTTTAACCTGAGGTTTGCCTGAGAACAGGAAACGCAAAAGCGGGATCCGCAGGTGGATTTCATACAACACGATGGCAATGCCAACCACAAAGACCAGGCCGGTGAAGAAGCCCAGCGCATTCGAGGCGATATGCGGCGTAATGTACGCCCCGAAAAACAGCGTCAGCGGATGGTGAACCAGGTAGATAAACAGCGAAGCATTAACGAAATAGGTGACGCGACTGGATTTAAAATTCAGCAGACGATGGCCAAGGGCGAACACCACGTTCACCATCCACAGGCCCATCAGCATCGTTATAACGCTCTCTGTTTCATACATCCACGCGTCCCCGCTGCCATAGCGCTGATTGAGAAGATAGGCGGCAAAGGCCAGCGCAGCACCCACCGCACACCAGGGGGAGGGGGTGGTAAACAGCGCTTTAAGCCGGGGATGAATAAATGCCAGCGCCCCAATCAGGAAGAAGGGAATGTAGAACAGGGTCTGCATCACCACGAAATTAAACAGCCCATCGCTCAGAATGGGAGGGTAGACAATGAGCAGGGTACGCCTGATGGCGGCATACGCGACCCCCAGCGCAAGAAACAGCAGCGACAGCTTGCCCAGGGTGATGTTGGCGAAGAAGGTCGAGGATGTGGTGCTCGCGCGCTGACGCAGCTGGCTGAAGATCAGCAAACTCACCGTGGTTAGCACCACCAGTACCAGCAGGAACCAGAGGTGGGAAATAAGCTCCCAGACCAGGGTGTTGTATTTCTCATAGAAGGAGAGATTCGGCCAGTTTTCCGCCTTGCCTTTAACATGCTGCAACATGATGAACTGCGGCAGCGTCAGCAGCGGAATGGCCGTCAACATCGGTATGCCCACGCGCTCCACGCGCACTTTCCACCATCGCTTGAGGGGATAGCGCAAGAAGAGCATGTAAGAGAAATAACCGGAAATAACAAAAAACACCTGCATGCGGAAGGCATGGATAAAATCATTAAACAGCGTCAGCCACCAGGAGGGCATCTGGCTGTTCACGTGCCAGGTGTGGCTGGAATAGATCAGTGAAATATGAAAAGGGATCCCCAATAGCATGAGCCATGCGCGGATCGAGTCGAGGAAATATTCACGTTGTACAGGGGTTGTGCTCATATAACTTTGCGCATTCTCAGACTTTTCGCCTTATCCCTAAGGCTCATAATGGTTACATTCGGAGCCAACCCTACACCAAGACCGACACCCTGTCTCCAGGATAAGCACGCAAAGTGAAAAGCGGGTTCTTTCATTTGCTTAATCCATGAGCCAGCGAGCTGAACAAAGCAGTGATAATGTTGTCGGATTGCCTGAGTTTCCATTAAAATGGATCGGATCGATATAAGCACACAAAGGGGGAAGTGCTTACTTATTATGAAACATAAACCACAAATGATGAAAATGCGTTGGTTGGGTGTAGCAGTGCTGTTGTCACTGTATACCTCATCTGCACTGGCCTTTAACATCGATGATGTCGCAAAACAGGCAAAATCGATGGCGGGCAAGAGCTACGAAGCGCCAAAAAGTAACCTGCCCTCCGTTTTCCGCGACATGAAATACGCGGACTATCAGCAGATCCAGTTCAATCACGATAAAGCGTACTGGAACAATATTAAAACCCCGTTCAAGCTTGAATTTTACCACCAGGGTATGTACTTCGACACGCCAGTTGCCATCAATGAAGTGACGGCGACCGCGGTACGCAAAATCAAGTACAGCCCGGATTACTTCAATTTTGGCGATGTGCAACACGATAAAGACACGGTGAAAGACCTCGGCTTCGCAGGCTTCAAGGTGCTTTATCCGATTAACAGCAAAGATAAAAACGATGAAATCGTCAGCATGCTTGGCGCCAGCTACTTCCGCGTGATTGGCGCGGGGCAGGTGTACGGGCTTTCTGCGCGCGGTCTGGCAATTGATACCGCGCTGCCATCAGGTGAAGAATTTCCACGTTTTCGCGAGTTCTGGATCGAACGTCCAAAACCAACCGACAAACGTCTGACAATTTATGCGCTGCTGGACTCCCCTCGTGCGACCGGCGCTTATCGCTTCGTGATCATGCCAGGGCGTGACACGGTGGTTGACGTGCAGTCTAAAGTTTACCTGCGCGATAAAGTGGGCAAACTGGGCGTCGCACCGCTGACCAGTATGTTCCTGTTTGGGCCGAACCAGCCATCTCCGGCGACCAATTTCCGTCCTGAACTGCATGATTCCAATGGCCTCTCCATCCATGCCGGTAACGGCGAGTGGATCTGGCGTCCGCTGAACAACCCGAAACACCTCGCGGTCAGCAGCTTTGCGATGGAAAACCCGCAGGGCTTTGGTCTGCTGCAACGTGGCCGTCAGTTCTCCCGCTTTGAAGATCTGGATGACCGCTACGATCTGCGCCCAAGCGCCTGGGTTACGCCGAAAGGCGACTGGGGTAAAGGTAAGGTTGAGCTGGTTGAAATTCCAACCAACGATGAAACCAACGATAACATCGTGGCGTACTGGACACCGGATCAGCTGCCTGAAGCCGGTAAAGAGATGAACTTCAAGTATGCGATTACCTTCAGCCGTGACGAAGACAAGTTGCACGCACCGGATAACGCGTATGTGATGCAGACGCGTCGTTCAACGGGTGATGTGAAGCAGTCCAACCTGATTCGTCAGCCGGATGGCACGCTGGCATTTATCGTGGACTTCGCCGGGCAGGATATGAAAAAACTGGCGCCGGATACTGCCGTGACGGCACAGGCCAGCATTGGCGATAACGGTGAAATCGTTGAAAACGCCGTGCGGTACAACCCGGTCACCAAAGGGTGGCGTTTGACCCTGCGCGTGAAGGTGAAGGATCCGAAACAGACCACTGAAATGCGCGCCGCGCTGGTCAGTAACGATAAGCCGCTGAGTGAAACCTGGAGCTATCAGCTACCTGCCAATGAATAATACATCTGAATATATTGATGCCATGCCGCTGACGGACATTGAAAAAGCGGCGCTCCCTGCGAGCGACATCCGCGCGGTTCACACCGCGCTGGATGGTGAACATCGTCATTTTTCCCGTGATGATGATACGCCGCTGGGGTCAGTGAAGGCACGTCTGGAGCAGGCATGGCCGGACTCGCTGGCAGAAGGGCAGTTAATCAAGGATGACGAAGGGCGTGACCAGCTACAGGCGATGCCGAAGGCCACGCGTTCCTCCATGTTCCCCGATCCGTGGCGCACCAACCCGGTGGGCCGCTTCTGGGATCGTCTGCGTGGGCGTGACGTGACACCGCGCTATCTGTCACGTCTGACCAAAGAACAGCAGGCCTCCGAGCAGAAATGGCGTACCGTAGGAACGATTCGTCGTTACATTCTGCTGCTGCTGACGCTGGCGCAGACGGTTGTCGCCACCTGGTACATGAAAACCATTCTGCCGTACCAGGGCTGGGCGTTGATTAACCCTGCTGACATGATTGGCCAGGATATCTGGGTCTCCTTCATGCAGCTGCTGCCGTATATTTTACAGAGCGGCATTCTTCTGCTGTTCGCGGTGCTGTTCTGTTGGGTCTCCGCCGGGTTCTGGACGGCGCTGATGGGCTTCCTGCAACTGCTGATGGGGCGTGACAAATACAGCATTTCCGCGTCGACGGTCGGGGATGAACCCCTCAATCCTGAGCACCGTACCGCGCTGATCATGCCTATCTGTAACGAAGACGTTGACCGCGTATTCGCCGGGCTGCGTGCCACCTGGGAGTCCGTGAAGGCGACCGGTAACGCGGCGCATTTCGACGTCTATATCCTGAGCGACAGCTACAACCCGGATATTTGCGTGGCAGAGCAAAAAGCCTGGATGGAGCTGATTGCCGAGGTGCAGGGGGAAGGGCAGATCTTCTACCGCCGTCGTCGTCGTCGTGTTAAGCGTAAGAGCGGGAACATTGATGACTTCTGTCGTCGCTGGGGTAACCAGTACAGCTACATGGTGGTTCTGGATGCGGACTCCGTGATGAGCGGCGACTGCCTGAGCGGGCTGGTCCGTCTGATGGAAGCCAACCCGAACGCGGGTATTATTCAGTCCTCGCCAAAAGCGTCAGGTATGGACACGCTGTATGCGCGCTGCCAGCAGTTTGCGACCCGCGTCTACGGGCCGCTGTTTACTGCCGGTCTGCACTTCTGGCAGCTGGGTGAATCTCACTACTGGGGCCACAACGCCATTATCCGCGTGAAGCCATTCATCGAGCACTGTGCCCTGGCGCCGCTGCCGGGTGAAGGGTCGTTTGCCGGGTCCATTCTGTCGCATGACTTTGTGGAAGCTGCTCTGATGCGTCGTGCAGGGTGGGGCGTCTGGATTGCCTACGATCTGCCTGGCTCGTATGAAGAGCTGCCGCCGAACCTGCTGGATGAGCTCAAACGCGACCGCCGCTGGTGTCACGGTAACCTGATGAACTTCCGCCTGTTCCTGGTGAAAGGGATGCACCCTGTTCACCGTGCGGTGTTCCTGACGGGCGTTATGTCCTATCTGTCTGCGCCGCTGTGGTTTATGTTCCTGGCACTCTCGACCGCGTTGCAGGTTGTGCATGCTCTGACGGAGCCGCAATACTTCCTGCAACCGCGCCAGCTGTTCCCGGTGTGGCCGCAGTGGCGTCCGGAGCTGGCGATTGCGCTGTTCGCGTCGACCATGGTGCTGCTGTTCCTGCCTAAGCTGCTCAGTATCATTCTGATCTGGTGCAAAGGTTCGAAGGAGTACGGTGGTTTCTGCCGCGTGACCCTTTCACTGCTGCTGGAAGTGCTGTTCTCGGTCCTGCTGGCGCCGGTGCGTATGCTGTTCCATACGGTGTTTGTGGTGAGCGCGTTCCTGGGATGGGAAGTGGTGTGGAATTCACCGCAGCGTGACGATGACTCTACGCCGTGGAGTGAGGCCTTTATGCGCCACGGCTCTCAGCTGCTGCTGGGCCTGGTGTGGGCCGTTGGTATGGCCTGGCTGGATCTGCGTTTCCTGTTCTGGCTGGCGCCAATCGTCTTCTCGCTGATCCTGTCGCCGTTTGTGTCGGTGATCTCCAGCCGTTCCACGGTGGGCCTGCGTACCAAACGCTGGAAGCTGTTCCTGATCCCGGAAGAGTATTCTCCGCCGCAGGTGCTGGTGGATACCGATACCTATCTGGAGCAGAACCGCAAACGCACGCTGGATGATGGCTTTATGCACGCCGTGTTTAACCCGTCATTCAACGCGCTGGCAACCGCGATGGCGACGGCGCGTCACCGCGCCAGCCAGGTGCTGGAGATCGCCCGCGATCGCCACGTTGAGCAGGCGCTGAACGAGACGCCAGAAAAGCTTAACCGCGACCGTCGTCTGGTGCTGTTGAGCGATCCGGTGACGATGGCACGGCTTCACTACCGCGTGTGGTCTTCTCCGGAGAGATACTCTTCGTGGGTGAACTACTATAAGGACGTTAAGCTGAATCCGCTGGCACTGAAGGCGAAGTAAGTTGTTAAGTAGGGCGGGTAAGCGAAGCGCCACCCGCCAAATGAAATACCGGCTTAATCGCCGGTATTTTTTTAGAGGTCAGACATGAAAGTAATCATTGTCGTCATGATGGCATGCCTGCTCAGCGGCTGCGGCAGCATTATCAGCCGCACCATCCCCGGGCAGGGCCACGGGAATCAATACTACCCCGGCGTACAGTGGGACGTTCGCGATTCCGCATGGCGCTATCTCACCGTACTCGATCTGCCGTTTTCGCTGATTTTCGACACGCTGCTGCTGCCCATTGATGCCAGTCACGGCCCTTACGAGTAACGGGAGCTCATCGCTCGTCCCATTCGTCCGCTGCGGCCTGACCCTCTTCGGTATCCAGCGGCGGTTCGAGCTGAAACTCGCCTTCGTCCCATTCGTGCAGCGTATTTTCTTCCAGCCACTCCTGACGTAACTCAATTTCGTCATAGTCGCCGTCGAATACCGCCTGTGCTCCTTCACCACTCAGTATCGGCAGACATTCACCATCTTCACCTTCATCAGCAAAGAATTCGGCCTGCCACATAATATCGCCGTCCTGTAGGACGTATTTTTGGATATTGAGTTGTTGCACGTCAGCATCTTCTTCCTCAATGCCGGGATTATCGGCGAGGAACTCTTCGCGAGCGGCATCAATTGCTTCTTCCAGCGTGGCGTACATGGTCATTGGTGTCTCCCTGTTTTTCGTGAAGGTATTCAGGGAAAGAATAGCTGATTATGTGATTTTGCAAGTATGAATGCGAAAATTAGCCGTCACGATGTTGTCTTATTCGCCCCGGGCGTAGCGCCCGGGATAAGCTGAGCCACGAATAAACGGCGTTGAACAGCACGACGCCTGCCGTCACGATAAAGACCGCCCGGAAACCGAAACTGGCTGAAATCCCCGCACCGACCAGCGGCCCGGTGACGTTACCCAGATCGCGAAACGACTGGTTATAGCTGAAAATACGACCGGCTATCTGGTTGGTGGAATTATAGACCAGCAGCGTCTGCACGGCCGGGAGCAGTGCGCCATCGGCAGCCCCCAGCAGGAAGCGCAGGACGCCGAGCTGCCAGGGAGACTGCACCATCGCCATGGGGATCAGCAGCAGGACGGAGACGATCAGGGCGCAGATCAGGATCTTTTCCGGGCCGATACGGTCTCCCAGCTTGCCGAGCCGCGGCGCGCTCATTAGCGCCGCCACGCCGGGAACAGAGGCGATCAGGCCGCTGATAAAGGCGATATTGCTGACGTTTCCCGCCAGATCGCGGACATAGAGCGTCAGAATAGGCGCGATTGAACCGGTGGCCACCTGGATAATCATGGTAGTCACAAACAGACTCAGCACCAGCTTTGGGTTTTTCAGCGAGGCCAGCACATCCCGGGCGTGCAGCATCTCTTTTTTGGCTACCGGCGTGAAATTCTCCCGGATACAGATAAGCGTCACCAGGAAGCAGAGGAACAGCACGCTGGCGGTAATGAAGAATACCGGCCGCAGTCCGTAGTGGTCGGCCAGCAGCCCGCCCGCCAGCGGGCCCAGCAGTGCGCCACTTACGCCGCCAGTGGAGAGCGTGCCCAACGCCCAGCCGCTTTTCTGGCGCGGGATTTGGGTGGCGATCAGGGCGTTGGCGTTAGGGATAAATCCCCCGAGCAGACCCAGGAGTGCGCGTAATATCAGGAACTGCCAGACGTTCTCCGCCATCCCCATCAGAAGCATAATGATCGCCATGCCGAGCGCGGAGCGCAGCAGCATAATTTTGCGGCCTTTGCGATCCGCCAGCCCACCCCAGAAAGGCGACGCAATGGCGGAGAACAGGAACGTAATGCTGAACACCAGGCCGGACCACATATTCAGGGCGCTATGTCCGGTGACGCCGAGCTGCTCAACGTAGAGGGGCAGGAAAGGCATCACCAGGCTAAAGGCGGCGCCAGTAAGAAAACAACCCAGCCACGCAACCGTCAGGTTACGTTTCCAGTTTATGGGAGCATCTGTGGGGGACATAACTATCCGCATAATGAGGTGCAGGGCACCGTGACCAGTGAGGTAATAAGCCTGCTAATTATGCGCCCGGGGTATGATTGCCGCAATGACGGGGAGCTTTTAAAGCTAAAACAACATGCGGCCCGGATGGCCGCACGCAGGTTAATAACGTGAAGGTACGCCCTGAGGCCGGGTTTTAAAGCGGCGATGCAGCCACATGTACTGCTCCGGGGCGAGCATAATGCATTTCTCGACAACGCCGTTCATCCAGCGGGCGGTGGTTTCCGCATCAATCAGCGGTGGCGCGAGCTCCGGCTCCAGCATGATGAGCTGATAGCCTGAACCGTCTGGTTTACGGCGCGGTACAAACGGCACGATAGCCGCTTTGGACATTCGCGCCAGCATCCAGGTCCCGGTGGTCGTCGCTGCATCTTCCACCGCAAAGAACGGAACAAACACGCTGGATTGCGGGCCATAGTCATGATCCGGAGCGTACCAGACCACTTCACCTGATTTCAGGGCGCGGATCATCCCTTTCAGGTCTTTTCGGTCGATCATGCTTTTATTGGAGCGCATACGTCCGTTGGTCTGGATCAAATCGATCACCGGATTATCGTTAGGACGATAAACGCCAATACCGGGCGCCTGCATGCCGAACATGCGTGCGCCAATTTCGAGCGTCAGAAAATGAACGCCAATCAGTAGGACGCCAGTCTGGTTGGCCTGAAGAGTATGCACTGGCTCCATGCCGGTCCCGGCCACTTCCGTCCAGCGCGCCATGCGCTTATCCGACCAGAACCAGGCCATACCGGTCTCCATCAGCCCCATGCCGACAGATTCGAAGTTTTTAACCACCATGTCGTGGCGCTCAGATTCACTCATCTGAGGAAAGCAAAGCTCAAGGTTGCGATACGCGATCCTGGCGCGACGCTTCATAAACTGCTGAGCAATGCGACCCAGCCCTTTACCCATGCGGAAAATGACGGGATAAGGCAGCTGTACAATTAGCCACAACAAGCCAATGCCTGACCATGTTAACCAATAGCGGGGATGCAAAAGCGCGGCAGTAAATTTCGGTAACTGGGTCATGTCTGTCCTGTGTTCTAACGTCCTGAAAGGCTATTGTCTCATTTTTTAAGGCATAGCCAAAATGTCTGTCATCGAAACATGAAAGAATATGCAAATGTTAAGTCTGATTAATCAGATTGACTGAAATGTAGCGTAAATTGTGTGGATGTAAATTGTCTTTGTTTGCTATATCATGCCGACCGATTTTTATTTCTCAACGATTGCAGGACTTGTACACCATGCCAGTGTTACACAACCGCGTTTCGAATGAGATGTTGAAAGCGCGTATGTTGGCCGAAACCGAACCGCGCACAACGATCTCTTTCTATAAGTATTTCACCATCGACGATCCACAGGCGACCCGCGATGCGCTTTACCAGGCTTTCACCGCCCTGAACGTGTTTGGTCGCGTCTATCTGGCGCGTGAGGGGATTAACGCGCAGATCAGCGTGCCGGAAAGCAAGGTCAGCGCCTTCCGCGATCTCCTTTACGGGTTTGATCCGGCGCTTAACGGCTTACGCCTGAATATTGCGTTGGATGATGACGGTAAATCATTCTGGGTGCTGCGCATGAAGGTGCGCGAGCGTATTGTGGCGGATGGCATTGACGATCCGAGCTTCAATGCTGCTAATGTGGGGGAATACCTGAAGGCCGCTGAAGTGAACGCGATGCTCGACGATCCGGATGCGGTGTTCATCGATATGCGTAACCACTACGAATATGAAGTGGGGCACTTCGAAAATGCGATGGAAATTCCTGCCGACACCTTCCGCGAGCAACTGCCGAAAGCGGTTGAGATGATGCAGGAGCATAAAGACAAAAAGATTGTGATGTACTGTACCGGGGGGATCCGCTGTGAAAAAGCCAGCGCCTGGATGAAGCACAACGGGTTTAATAAAGTCTGGCACATTGAGGGTGGGATTATCGAGTATGCCCGCCGCGCCCGTGAGCAGGGTTTACCGGTGCGTTTTATCGGTAAGAACTTTGTGTTTGATGAGCGTATGGGCGAGCGAATTTCAGAGGACGTGATCGCGCACTGTCACCAGTGCGGAACACCGTGCGATACGCATACCAACTGCAAAAACGACGGGTGTCATCTGCTGTTTATTCAGTGCCCTGCATGCGCCGAGAAGTTTAATGGCTGCTGTAGCGAGCTGTGCAGCGAAGAGAGTATGTTGCCTGAAGAAGAGCAACGTCGTCGCCGTGCCGGACGCGAGAACGGGAATAAGATCTTTAATAAATCCCGGGGCCGACTGAATACCAAACTGGGTATTCCGGACCCGGAGTAAAACACTGCCCGGCGGCTCACAAGCCTGCCGGGCCTGTTTTATGACTTCTGCTGAACGCCTTCCACCGAAATAATCAGCTCTACATCCTGCGATGCCGGGCCTAAATCCGTGGTGATATTAAAATCTTTCAGATGAATTTTGCCTGCGGCTTCAAAGCCAGCACGTTTTCCGCCCCATGGATCGTCACCCTGTCCAATTAATTTGGCATCCAGTGTGACAGGTTTTGTTACGCCGTTCAGCGTGAGATTACCGGTAATAGCGAGTTTATCACTGTCTTTCTTCACCTCTGTCGACGCGAAAGTAGCTTGCGGGAATTTGCCCACGTTCAGGAATTCAGCGCTGCGCAGATGTTTATCACGCTCGGCGTGATTAGTGTCGACGCTGTTGGTATTAATGGTGACGTTCACTTTATCGGCAGCAGGGTTTTTCTCGTCGAAAGTAAATGTGCCATCGAAATCATTGAACGTGCCATATAACCAGCTGTAACCCAGATGCTGAATACGGAAATTGACGAAGGCATGCTGGCCCTCTTTATCAATTTTATAGTCGGCGGCCAGGGCCGAACCGGTAGTAAATAACAGCGAACCTAATGCGATACCCAACAGGCGTTTTTTCATTTTATGCTCCAGAGTCAACTGACGAACGGCCAAGCATGCGCTTCAGCGTATCGTCTTTATCAATAAAGTGGTGTTTCAGGGCCGCAAGGCCATGCAGGACAGACAGGATCACTACGCTCCATGCCAGCCACAAATGAACCACACCTGCGGTGTCAGCCTGTGAACCGGCGTCAGCCAGCGTGGCTGGGACATCAAAAAGCCCAAATACGCTGATCGGTTTGCCGTCTGCGGTCGAAATGAGATAGCCGCTGATCAAAATGGCGAACAGCAGGGCATAGAGTGCGATATGCGCGCCAACAGCGCTTATGCGGGTAAGTCGGCCATGGCTTTTGGGCGCAGGAGGGGGCGGAGAGATATGTCGCCAGATCACGCGAAAAACCAGACCCATCATCAGCAGAACCCCAATGCTTTTGTGCAATTCGGGGGCCTGATGATACCAACCGTCATAATAGCTTAATGTCACCATCCAGAGGCCGAGACCAAACATGGCATAGACGGCAATTGCAAATAGCCAGTGTAAACACATGGATATTATTCCGTAGCGACGGGAGGAGTTACGCCATTGCATATGAATTTCCGTTCTCAAATGACTGAGCAATAAAAATGGACGGGTTAAATAAATAATGCAACTGAAAAAAATGAATAATGTATTTTATTTAATTTATTTCAGCGAATTTGAATGTGTTTGCGCAATGTATTTCAATCGCTTCGTTCAATAAATTTGAGGCGACGTTTTTTAAAAAAAATAAGTTAAATAAATTTAAAGGAGTGTCAATAAACGTCAGCGAGAATGTTCAGAAGAATACAATATAGATAACGTCAATGATCGCCAGTAGCGACCAAAGAACAATGTAGAGCATGAAATGCTCGCGGATGTTATTGATAAGGTAATTCACCAGTCTGCGCATCATGCCCCTCTCGCTAAACAGGCCCCGGTTACTCGGAGCCTGAAGAGGTATTATCGATCAAAGCGCGAGAGCGCGAAGGGCTTGAGATCAAACGAAGGCGCTATCCCCTGAGCAAACTGGGCGGCGATTTCACCTAACACAGAGGCAAATTTAAACCCGTGACCGCTGAGCCCGGTTACGAGCAGGGTGTTGTCGTGCCCCGGCAGGGTGTCGATGATAAAGTCTTCATCCAGGGTGTTGTCGTAGGTGCACGCTGCGCCGTAAAGCAACCCGCCTACACCCGGCAGGATATTACGCAGGAACGTAAAGGCTTCGGAACCATCCTGCGGATAAGCGCCGTACGGTTTGCGTTCTTCCGCAGAGGAAATTACCTGCCCGCCGTTATGTTTGCCAATCTTGAGCGCGTCTTTTTCCGAGGGGAAACCGTAGAACTGGTCGCCATTGGGTAACTCGCCTGTAAACGCCGGGAATTTGTTCTGGCTGCTGTAACGCCCGTCAGACTGGAACCAGGAGAAGACTTTTCGCACCGGCTGGATGGGCAGGTCCGGCAGCAGTTTCGTCACCCACGTTCCCGCACTCACCAGCAGACGCGTGGCGGTATATTCACCTTCAGAGGTGGTGACGGTTGAACCCTCTGCATGGTGGGTGATGCCCGTGACCGGACAGTTGAACAACTGCGCGCAGCCCGCTTTGGCGGCGAGATCAATCCAGGTCTTAATGGCCGTTTCGCTGTGCAGTACGCCAGAGTTGGCTTCAAACAACCCAATGTAGTCTTCAGGGACAGAAATTTCCGGCCAGCGCGCCATGATGCCGTTCGCATCCAGACGCTCGACGTCCAGGCGGTAGGCTTTCGCGCTCTCCTCGACGGTCGCCAGAAACGTGGAGCTGGCTGGCCCCAGGTTAACGACCCCGGTGCGCTCAAAAATGCGTTCTTCGGTGAGGGCGGCCAGCTCATCCCACAGCGTCTGAGCCCGAAGCACCAGCGGTACATAGCGCTCACCTTCGCCATAAGCGTGACGTATCAGACGGGTATCGCCGTGATGGCTTCCTTCAGAGTGGGGGGGACGATGGGCGTCAATCATCAGCACATTCAGACCCGCCTGCGTGGCGTAATAACCGGCGGCAGATCCTACGGAGCCGCTTCCGATAATGATCAAATCGTATTTCATAGGCTTCTCTTTACTAACGCTTTGTTAGCAGAGTAATTAACTATGTAGGCTTATACAAGAACGAAATAAATAAGGCACCGCGAGGGTGCCTGTTGAGTGAAGAGGCATAAGATTAATGCCGTTTATACTCATTTTCCTGGTAGTCGCCAGATTCTATTTTTGCGATGCCTGCTTCCAAAATAGAGATAAACTGACGGGCGACGTCTGTTGTAAGCCACAGCGTCTGTCCAACTTCCGCTTCATCACGGTTTAGCTGATTTGGGGTCTGGTAGTGCAAACGCAGCATCAGCGCATCGTAGCTGTCTACGGTGCTGATATCCCAGCCAACAAGCGGATGGGTCTGGATCACTTCACTATTCTTTTCCATTATAACCCCCTTAATGCGTGTTAGAAGACAACGACTTTGAGGTTCAATGCATGTTTTTCTGAAAGCAATTTCAGTATATCAATTAATAAGGGTTCAGCAGGAAAAAATAAACGGGTAGCAACACATTTTTCTGCTTTTTAGGATTGTTCGAACAATAAAACGCCATCTTGTTCACGATTTTCTAAGAAGATGCTGAAATATTTTGAACTTTCAGGAGACGAAACGAAAAAAAGCCGGGGCGACCCGGCAAAAAACACAATGAGGGAGCAAATTTTAATCAGTGATGAACCAGTCGTCGGCGCTTTCCCATGTTTCCTGCAAAATTTCGCTGATGCGTTCTTTGTCTTCTTTCGCGCCGCCGATGACTGAAAGATGGTTTGCTGTCGCATAACGTACCGTTACGGCGCCATCGTTTTCAGGAAAAGTGCTGTTAATACGTCGGGATAGTTCACCCGCCAGAGCGTCGAGTGCGCCAGCAGGCAGGACGGTGGATTTGGCAATGGTGACTTCAATACGCATAAATGCCCCCTGTGTAATATACTGTTTATTTATACAGTTATATTATCGGTTTGACAACAGGGGGCGACAGTTTTTTAGCGTTTTACCGTCCAGTTTACGGTTTCACCGGCCAGGAAGGGGATCAGCGTATCGTCGGTGAGCGCAATCGACGCTTCAACCTGGCTTTCTTTGCGCTCCAGCTCAATGAACGTGTCATTGATCGGCAGACCGTAGAAACGCGGGCCGTTAAGGGAGCAGAAGGCTTCGAAATGGTCTAACGCATTCATCTCTTCAAACACGGTTGCGTAACTTGCCAGGGCGGTCGGGGCGTTAAAGCAGCCTGCACAGCCGCAACTCGCCTCTTTACGGTGACGGGCATGCGGGGCGGAATCCGTGCCGAGGAACGCGCGCGGGAAGCCGCTGGCGACCAGCTCACGTAGCGCCTGCTGGTGGATGTTGCGCTTGAGGATCGGCAGACAATACAGATGTGGGCGAACGCCGCCCACCAGCATGTGGTTACGGTTAAACATCAGGTGCTGCGGGGTGATGGTGGCGGCAATCAGCTCGTTTCCATCCCGGACATACTCTGCGGCATCTTTAGTCGTAATGTGTTCAAACACCACTTTCAGCCCCGGAAGACGCTGGCGCAGCGGCTCCATGACCGTTTCGATAAAACGTGCTTCGCGATCGAAAATATCAATGTCAGCGTGGGTCACTTCCCCGTGCACCAGCAGCGGCATGCCCAGTTTTTGCATACGCTCCAGAACGGGCATGATGGCGTCGATACTGGTCACCCCATGGCTGGAGTTGGTGGTGGCATTCGCCGGGTAGAGCTTCGCGGCGGTGAACACACCTTCGTTAAACCCGCGCTCAACCTCATTGGGATCCAGCGAGTCCGTCAGGTAGCAGGTCATCAACGGGGTAAAATCGTGCCCGGCCGGAACGGCGTCAAGGATACGCTGGCGATAGGCAATCGCGGCCTCGACGGTAGTGACTGGCGGAACCAGGTTAGGCATAACAATCGCACGGCCATAAATTTCGCTGGTATACGGCACGACGGTTTTCAGCATGTCGCCATCACGAAGATGGATATGCCAGTCGTCTGGGCGGCGGATTTTGAGAACCTGGGATTGTACAGTCATGGAAGCTCCGGCTTGAAAGAGATCAGTCATAAGATGGCTGTTTTTGCCGGACACAAATCATAAGCGGAAACGTTTTCGTTTGCACACTATTCCGTTAAAAAAAACGGGCGCCTGAGCGCCCGGAGTATTTAGTCGGTGAAAGGGATGATGATTTCACCCGGTTTCACCTCTATCCCTTTGGCATATTTTTTCGCCAGAGATTCACCTTTGCTTTTGTCTTCGCTCAGAACATAGGCAGGTTGTTGGTTAAAGTAGTTCTGCAACGACTGGTTGAGATACGGCATCAGCGTTTGCAGCACCGGTTTCATTTTATCCGGCGTTACAACCGCATCGACGATTTCCATCTCTTGCAGGAAAATTGCCCCTTTCTCTTTATTAAAGACCGGCAGCGCCTTGAGCTTCAGCTTGATATCCGCTTTCTGATTGCCGAAGAGCGAGGTCATATCGAGGCTGGCATCGCCGGAAAGGGTGACTTTGTTAGGCTCCTCGCGACCAATCTGGCTGGCGAGATTCGTCAGGACGATATGCGCATCCGCAAGGCCGGGCACGCCGATATCTTTTGAAAAGTTATTATGTTTTTCCAGCGCCTGATTAATTTCCTGCTCACTGACGGTGTACTGCGTAAGCTGGTTACATCCCACCAGCAGACCACTGACAATTAACGCAGCGGCAATAACGATCTTTTTCATGGCGTTCCTCAACATAAAATCGGCGCATCTGTCCTGATACGCCAGTATGTCAGGGTGATCCTACAGAAACCAGCAGAAAAAACTGATAATGCAAGAGGTCAGGCGCCAGGCTCCAGCATCCCGCGGGTGCTGCGTTTATCACTGAACTGCCACCAGAGGGCAATCAGCGTCATAAAGCCGACCATGCCGAGCATGACCCACGGCAGCTCCGGCTGATGGAGCGCTTTTCCGGCATCAAACAGCCAGCCGCCACCGGTGTAACCCAGCGCGCCGCCAAGCGCCAGCCCGAGACGGCTGAAGCCCATGTAGCTGCCCCGGGCCCGGGCGTCGGCAAGTGACGCGCTCAGCGTTTCACGGGCTGGCTCGGCAATGATTGAGCCAATATAGAAGGTGCAGATCAGCATAAACAGCTGCTGAAGCGAACTTACCAGACCGATGGGCATCATGCTCAGCGTCATCAGCAACAGCCCGGCCATCAGACGGTGCTCAAGCCGGAAACGGCGCTCGCTCCAGCGGGCAATTGGATAGAGCAGAGTCAGTGAGAGGCAGGCCTCAATGGCATACATCCATTTCACCGCTGCCGGCGTGCCGGCAATATCGTTAACCATAATGGGCAGCATCAGCATGACCTGCACGGCGAGCATGTAGTAGCCGGTCAGGGTTAACACATAGGTGACGAAGCGTTTATCGCTTAGCACACGGTCAAGCCCTTCCCGCACAGGCGCTTTCACCGTCGACAGCTTCCATGCGGGCAGAAACAGACCGTTAAACAGCGCGCAGAGAATAAACAACACCGCGCCGGTGGCGCAAACCAGGCGGAAATCGTATTGCAGCAGCCAGCTTCCCAGCAGGGCGCCCACCACCGCGCCTGCGCTGTCCTGCATCATCAAAATCGAGAAGAAGCGCCCCCGATGTTGCGGACGGATAAGCTTAACCACCAGCGCGGTACGCGGTGGGTCGAAAAGGGTGCCGCCAATCCCGGAAAGGAAACAGGAGAACCACAGCAGCCAGGGTTCATGAGCGATTGCCATGGTGGCGAATCCCGCCGCACGTAACAGCATGCCGGTGACGATCATCGGTTTTGCACCGAAGCGGTCAGCTATTGCGCCGCCAAACACGCCCAGACCCTGTTGTACAAACTGGCGTAGACCCAGCGCGATCCCGACCATCAATGCCGCCCAGCCCATTTGATCGACAAAACGAATTGATATAAGCGGAAAAACGACAAAAAAGCCGAGCACGACCAGCATGTTATCGACGAGCAGGAAATATTTACCCAGGCTCCTGGCCTGTGATACGCGGGACATTTTCCCTCCAGGGAAAATAAAAGGTGAGCACGCTAACATTTTGCGGTGTCGCCGCGCTTTTTCCCATACCCGCTGGCGACAATATTTTTTTATCAAAAAGGTGCTTTGATAGAGAGTTCTCATCGAAAAATGTGAAAAGCGATCAAAATGGTATGTCACTGTTTTCACAGAAGGCGCAGGCACAGGTATAGTAAAGCTAACAGGCAGAGCAGAAGCGACGGGAAGGAGTGGTAACGATGTTTGGCTATCGCAGTAATGTGCCAAAAGTGCGTCTGACGACGGACAGGCTGGTCGTTCGTCTGGTGCATGAGCGTGATGCCTGGCGTCTGGCGGATTATTACGCCGAGAATCGCCAGTTTTTAAAACCCTGGGAACCCGTTCGGGACGAGAGCCACTGCTACCCCTCTGGCTGGCAGGCGCGCCTCAGTATGATTGCGGAATTTCATAAACAGGGAAGTGCGTTTTATTTCGCGCTTCTCGATCCGGAAGAGAAAGAGATCGTTGGCATTGCCAATTTTTCAAACGTGGTACGCGGGTCGTTTCACGCCTGCTATCTCGGGTATTCCATCGGCCAGAAATGGCAGGGACAGGGGCTCATGTTTGAGGCGCTGACGGCGGCGATTCGCTACATGCAGCGCACGCAACATATCCATCGCATTATGGCTAACTACATGCCGCACAATAAGCGCAGCGGCGATCTGCTGGCCCGCCTGGGGTTTGAGAAAGAAGGCTATGCCAAAGATTATCTGCTGATTGACGGCGAGTGGCGGGACCATGTGCTCACCGCGCTCACCACGCAGGAGTGGACCGCGGGTCGTTAAGGAGAAAAGATGAAATATCAGTTAAATGGCGCCGAAGCGCGCGTGATCGGCTGCCTTCTGGAAAAGCAGGTCACCACGCCGGAACAGTATCCTCTGTCCGTGAATGCCGTCACGATGGCCTGCAACCAGAAGACGAACCGTGAGCCGGTGATGAACCTTGGCGAGCACGAGGTGCAGGATATCCTTGATGAGCTGGTGAAGCGCCACTACCTGCGCACCGTCAGCGGCTTCGGTAACCGCGTCACTAAATATGAACAGCGCTTTTGTAATTCTGAATTTGGCGATTTAAAACTCAGCGCTGCGGAAGTGGCCGTTATCACCACGTTGCTGCTGCGCGGGGCGCAGACGCCGGGGGAACTGCGCACACGCGCTTCCCGCATGCATGAGTTTCAGGATATGCAGGACGTTGAACAGACGCTGGAGGGATTAGCCTCACGCGAGGACGGTCCCTACGTGGTGCGTCTGCCCCGCGAACCGGGCAAGCGTGAAAGCCGCTACATGCACCTGTTTAGCGGCGACGTGGAGCCCTCTGCGCTGGCCGTCGTATCCGACACGCCAGCATCAAACGAAAGCCTGACCGCGCGCGTGGCAGCCCTGGAAGACGAGGTTGCCGGGCTGAAGCAGCGTCTGGATGCGTTACTCGCACATCTGGGAGATTAATCGTGACAACATTACGCATTGGTGTTGTGGGGCTGGGAGGGATTGCGCAAAAAGCCTGGCTGCCCGTTTTAGGCGCCGCGTCAGACTGGACGCTGCAAGGGGCGTGGTCGCCCACCCGCGAGAAAGCAGAGCGCATCTGCAAAACCTGGCGCATCCCTTATGCCGGTTCGCTACAGGATTTAGCCCGTGAATGTGATGCGGTATTTGTGCATACCTCAACCGCGACGCACTACCAGGTGGTGAGCGAGTTGCTGAATGCAGGCGTTCACGTCTGCGTGGATAAACCCCTGGCGGAAAATGTACAGGATGCTGAGCGACTGATTGAGCTGGCCGCGCGTAAAAAGCTGACGCTGATGGTCGGCTTCAACCGCCGTTTTGCGCCGCTCTATCAGCAGCTTAAAGCGCAGTCCGGCTCGTTCGCCTCTCTGCGTATGGATAAGCACCGTACCGACAGCGTGGGGCCGAACGATCTGCGCTTCACGCTGCTGGATGATTATCTCCACGTCGTGGATACGGCCCTGTGGCTGAGTAACGGAAAAGCCCAGCTGCAAAGCGGCACGCTGTTGACCAGCGAGCAGGGTGAGATGGTTTACGCCGAACATCATTTTGCCGTTGAGCATTTGCAGGTGACGACCAGCATGCATCGTCGGGCGGGCAGCCAGCGCGAGTCCGTGCAGGCCGTTACGGATGGCGCGCTGTATGACGTCACCGATATGCGAGAGTGGCGGGAAGAGAAGGGCAATGGCGTGGTTGCGTTACCCGTTCCCGGCTGGCAGAGCACCCTGGAACAGCGTGGCTTTGTGGGCTGCGCGCGTCACTTCATCACCTGCGTGCAGAATCAGACGGTTCCTGAAACGTCCGGGGAGCAGGCCATTCTGGCGCAGCGCATCGTGGAACGACTCTGGCGCGAAGCCATGTCGGAATAACTCGCTGTAACATCTGCCGATAGTAATTCGTTGAAATCCGGTTAGACTAAGCGCCGCTTGTTGGCTTTGCCGGGTGGCGCTTTCGCTTATCCGTCCTGGAAATCCGTAGGGTTTTGGAACTTCACGTTAATGAACTTATTAAAATCGCTGGCGGCCGTCAGCTCGATGACCATGTTTTCCCGCGTGCTTGGCTTTGCGCGCGATGCCATTGTGGCAAGGGTTTTTGGCGCAGGGATGGCGACTGACGCCTTTTTCGTTGCGTTCAAGCTGCCGAACCTGCTGCGCCGTATTTTTGCTGAAGGGGCTTTCTCACAGGCATTTGTCCCGATCCTTGCGGAATATAAAAGCAAGCAGGGCGAAGATGCCACCCGCGTCTTTGTGGCTTACGTTTCCGGTTTACTGACGCTGGCGCTGGCGATCGTGACCGTCCTGGGCATGCTGGCAGCGCCCTGGGTAATCATGGTAACGGCACCGGGCTTTGCCGACACGGCGGATAAATTCGCCCTGACGACGCAACTGCTGCGGATAACCTTCCCCTATATTCTGCTGATTTCGCTGGCGTCGCTGGTGGGTGCCATCCTGAATACCTGGAACCGCTTCTCCGTGCCGGCCTTTGCCCCCACGTTCCTTAATGTCAGCATGATTGGCTTTGCGCTGTTCGCCGCGCCGCATTTTAACCCACCGGTGCTGGCGCTGGCCTGGGCCGTGACCGTCGGCGGGGTGTTACAGCTTGCTTACCAGCTTCCGCACCTGAAAAAGATCGGCATGCTGGTTCTGCCGCGCATTAGTTTCAAAGATGCGGGCGCAATGCGCGTTATTAAACAGATGGGACCGGCGATACTCGGCGTGTCCGTCAGCCAGATCTCGCTGATCATCAATACCATCTTCGCCTCTTTCCTGGTGTCGGGCTCGGTGTCCTGGATGTACTACGCCGATCGTCTGATGGAGTTTCCATCAGGGGTGCTGGG
Source organism: Enterobacter cloacae complex sp. GF14B (assembly GCF_004136805.1). Lineage (NCBI taxonomy): Bacteria > Pseudomonadati > Pseudomonadota > Gammaproteobacteria > Enterobacterales > Enterobacteriaceae > Enterobacter > Enterobacter cloacae complex sp. GF14B. Next base: position 12,897 of record NZ_QFRV01000027.1, on the reverse strand, counting down.
CGTGGCGCTGGGGACTATTCTGCTGCCGTCGCTGTCGAAAAGTTTCGCCAGCGGCAACCACGATGAATACTGCCGCCTGATGGACTGGGGACTGCGTCTCTGTTTTCTGCTGGCATTGCCAAGCGCGGTGGCGCTGGGGATCCTGGCAAAACCGCTGACGGTGTCGTTGTTCCAGTATGGAAAATTCACCGCCTTTGATGCCGCCATGACCCAGCGTGCACTGGTAGCCTACTCGGTGGGGCTGATGGGGCTGATCGTCGTGAAGGTGCTTGCGCCCGGTTTCTATTCACGTCAGGACATCAAAACGCCGGTTAAGATTGCCATTGTGACGCTGATTATGACGCAGCTGATGAACCTCGCGTTTATTGGACCGCTGAAACACGCGGGGCTGTCATTGTCGATTGGTCTGGCGGCCTGTCTGAACGCCGGGCTGCTGTACTGGCAGCTGCGCAAGCAGGATATCTTCACACCGCAGCCGGGCTGGGCAAGCTTCCTGCTGCGTCTGGCGATCGCGGTAGTGGTGATGGCGGCCGCGCTGGTTGGCATGTTGTATGTCATGCCTGAATGGGCGCAGGGCACCATGCCTTACCGCCTGATGCGTCTGATGGCCGTGGTGGCGGTCGGGGTGGTGGCGTACTTTGCCACGCTGGCGGTGCTTGGCTTCAAGGTGAAAGAATTCGCCCGCCGCACGGTATAAACGTCAAAAGGGGAGTTCACCAGAAGGTGCTCCCCGCTTCATGACGTGCCGCTACTGCGTCAAATCGAAATCTTTTTCCCGCCCGTGATACGTGCCGTGGCCGTCTGACCATCCGCACCGTACAGCCCCGGCTCTTTATAGGGCTTTAACACCTCAAGCGCCTGCTGATTACGGATAATCTGACCTTCCAGCAGCCAGCCGTTATGCTGGTTGAGATCGCGAAGATGCTGGGTTTTTTCTGTAATGGTCTGCCAGCGTTCGTTGATCTCATCATTGGCGCTGCGTTTCGCGTCTTGCTCAGCGCGTCGCTGTTTTTCCAGATAATCCAGGGTCGCCAGCAGCGAGCTTTTATCTTCAGTTATGCGTTGCAACGCGCTGCCGTTGATTTGACCAGAAGAGAGGTGGTGCTGTTCGGCATCCATCACCGTTTTCAGGTCGTTCAGGACCACCGTCATCTGATCCAGTATTTCTGACAGTCGACTCATACGGTTAGTTACTCTGGAGGAAACTCTGTGCGTCCTGAATCAGCGCATCAGCGATTTTGCTGGTATCCATTTTCAGTTCGCCGTTACGGATAGCCGTTTTCAGCGCTTCAACACGTTCCATGTTGATATCGCTGCTGCCTGGCTGCATCAGCTTCGACTGCGCATCGCTCAGCGTGACGCTGGTGCTGTTAGCCGTCGACGTTTTTTCCAGACGCGTTTTTTGCGGGGCAGCCTCATTCGTTTCGCGAGGTTGTACAGTGCTAACCGGCTTCAGGGCTGATGTACGATCAATGCTCATAGTGTTGTCCTCATCGAGGGTTCGCGGCGTTTGCGCCTGACATCATCATTTGTTGAATATTTATCGGCAGTCGCCGCGAAATCTTTAAAAAGATTACAGGTTAATCAGAATATTCCCATCAGGACCGACCGTGCCGCTGACCACCTGGCCTGAGGACATTCTGACCCGGGCATTTTGCGCCACTGCGGCATTATTCAGCGCTTTTCCTTCGCTGTTGATACTAAAGCCTTCGCCATTGGCGACCACCATCACCTGTTGTCCCGCTTTCACCCGCCATGCCTGGCGCAGCATGGATAGCTGTATCGCCTGTCCAGGGGCGACATCGCGCAGGCTGACCGCCTCCTGAGCCTGGTTAATGTCCAGCATCGTCCGCGGTGGAAGCTGATCCAGACGGCCTCGCTTCAGCGTTACGCTGTCAGGTTGCAGCAGGCTGCCTCGCGGAATCGGAACGGCGGCGACAACATAATTGCCCGTCGCCTGTACCGCAACCTGTAAATACCGTTTTTCATTGGCGCAACGCGCCAGCACGTTCACGTTACCCCATAACTTTGTGCTGCCGGTCACGCTAAATGACGGGGCTTCGCAGGAAGGGTAAAGGTTAGGCGGGGTGCGCACGGTCACGCGTACGTCATCGCTGAAACCGGCCAGCTTCTGCGCAAAGAATGCATTGAGCTGGTCCTCTAACCCCTCAGCCTGCACCAGAGGGCTCAAAAGCAGTAGGGTCGCCGCCAGGCCACGTTTAAAAGTCCGCATCGCACGTTCCACCATGTCCAGAATTAAGCAAATTCTACCCGCAGTGGTTTTCCATCAACGCAACAAATAGCGACGCATTTTGCGCTTATTCCGTCGATAAGGGAGACGCCTTGAGATTTAAGCTGTGAACTGAAATTTTCTCATCAGCGGAGGAGACATGCTCGATAAACTCGACGCCGCGTTACGTTTTCAGCAGGAAGCGCTCAATTTACGCGCCCAGCGGCAGGAGATTTTAGCCGCCAATATCGCCAACGCGGATACCCCCGGGTATCAGGCGCGCGATATTGATTTTTCCAGTGAACTCAAAAAAGTGATGGAGCGTGGACGTGCCGAAGGAACGGGTGTCTCACTGGCCCTGACATCCTCACGTCATATTCCCGCTCAGGCGATGACCGCGCCAACGACCGACCTGCTTTACCGTATTCCCGATCAGCCCTCGCTTGATGGTAACACCGTCGACATGGACAGGGAGCGCACACAGTTTGCCGATAACAGCCTGCAATACCAGACAGGCCTGACGCTACTCGGCGGGCAAATTAAAGGCATGATGACCGTCCTACAGGGGGGCAATTAGTAAATGGCCTTGCTGAATATTTTTGATATCGCCGGTTCGGCATTAACGGCGCAGTCTAAACGACTGAACGTGGCCGCCAGTAACCTGGCCAACGCCGACAGCGTGACCGGCCCTGACGGGCAACCGTATCGCGCTAAACAGGTTGTCTTCCAGGTTGATGCTGCACCGGGTGCGGCAACGGGCGGCGTAAAAGTGGCGGACGTGGTTGAGAGCCAGGCACCCGACAAGCTGGTTTACGAGCCAGGCAACCCGCTCGCGGATGCCAGCGGCTACGTGAAAATGCCGAACGTGGATGTGGTCGGGGAAATGGTGAACTCCATGTCCGCGTCGCGCAGCTACCAGGCAAACGTCGAAGTGCTTAATACCGTGAAGAGCATGATGCTCAAAACACTCACTCTCGGCCAGTAAAGGAGACACGCATGTCCATCGCCGTAAACGTGAATGACCCGACAAATACCGGCGTCAATAGCACCAGCAGTGCGACCGGTTCCAGCTCTCTCACCGGGAGCAATGCCTCCGATTTACAGAGCAGCTTCCTGACCCTGCTGGTGGCGCAGCTGAAAAATCAGGACCCGACCAATCCGATGCAGAACAACGAACTGACCACGCAGCTTGCGCAGATCAGTACCGTCAGCGGCATTGAGAAACTGAACACCACGCTCGGCTCGGTCTCCGGTCAAATCGATAATAGCCAGTCCTTGCAGGCCGCCAACCTGATCGGGCACGGGGTGATGATCCCGGGGACCACGATTCTGGCGGGCACCAGCACCACCGATGGCACGTCCACCACCACCACGACGCCGTTTGGCGTTGAGTTGCAGCAGCCGGCCGACAAAGTCACCGCCACCATCAAAGACGCCAGCGGCAACGTGGTGCGCACGATTGAGATTGGCGAGCTTAAAGCGGGCGTTCATACCTTTACCTGGGATGGCAGCCTGACCGACGGCACTAAAGCGCCTAACGGCTCGTATCAGGTTGCGATTAGCGCCAGCAACGGCACCACTCAGCTGGTGGCTCAGCCGCTACAGTTTGCCCTGGTTCAGGGCGTCATCAAAGGTAGCGATGGTAACAAACTGGATTTGGGTACCTCCGGTACCACCACACTCGACGAAGTTCGGCAGATTATCTAAGCCTTCATACTTATCAGGAGTAAGTCATGGCCTTTTCTCAAGCGGTCAGCGGCCTGAATGCTGCGGCCACCAACCTGGACGTCATTGGCAACAACATCGCCAACTCCGCGACCTATGGTTTTAAATCCGGTTCTGCGTCTTTTGCAGATATGTTTGCAGGCTCTAAAGTGGGCCTGGGCGTGAAGGTGGCGGGTATCACCCAGGACTTCACCGACGGGACGACCACCAACACCGGTCGCGGTCTGGACGTCGCCATCAGCCAGAACGGTTTCTTCCGTATGGTGGATGCCAACGGTTCCGTATTCTACAGCCGCAACGGCCAGTTCAAGCTGGATGAAAACCGTAACCTGGTGAACATGCAGGGGCTTCAGTTAACCGGTTATCCGGTTGCCGGCACGCCGCCTACGGTGCAAACCGGTGCGAATCCGCAGGCGATCTCCATCCCAACGACGCTGATGGCGGCGAAGTCCACCACCACGGCCTCTCAGCAGATCAACCTGAACTCCACCGATACCGCACCAACCGTCGCCTTCGACCCGGCCAACCCTGACTCTTACAACAAGAAAGGCACCGTGACGGTGTTTGACAGCCAGGGTAATGCGCACAACATGAACCTGTTCTATGTCAAAAACGCGACGCCAGCTAACTCCTGGAAGGTGTATTCCCAGGACGGCAGCGTAGCGGGAGATGCAGCGAAACTGGCAACCACGCTGACCTTTAACGCGAGCGGCGTGCTGACGGGTGGCGATGATATCAAGATCACAACGGGCACCGTTCCGGGCGCGACGCCAGCCACGTTTGACATGAGTTTCGCCAACTCCATGCAACAGAATACCGGTGCGAACAACATCGTGGCGACCAGCCAGAACGGTTATAAGCCGGGCGATCTGGTGAGCTACCAGATCAACGATGACGGTACCGTTGTCGGTAACTATTCGAACGAACAGACCCAGGTGCTGGGCCAGATCGTGCTGGCAAACTTCGCCAACAACGAAGGCCTGAAATCCGAAGGGGACAACGTCTGGTCTGCCACGCAGTCTTCCGGTGTTGCCCTGCTGGGTACTGCGGGTTCCGGTAACTTCGGCACGCTGACCAACGGCGCGCTGGAAGCCTCTAACGTCGATCTGAGCAAAGAGTTGGTGAACATGATCGTCGCGCAACGTAACTACCAGTCCAACGCGCAGACCATCAAAACCCAGGATCAGATCCTTAACACGCTGGTTAACCTGCGTTAAGCAGCTGACGGGAAAGCGCAATGGATCACGCAATATATACAGCGATGGGCGCAGCAAGCCAGACGCTCAACCAGCAGGCTGTTACCGCCAGCAACCTGGCGAACGCCTCCACGCCAGGTTTTCGTGCGCAGCTCAACGCGCTGCGTGCGGTGCCGGTAGAAGGGCTGTCATTGCCCACGCGTACGCTGGTCACCGCTTCCACGCCGGGCGCCGACATGACGCCAGGCCAGATGGATTACACCGCGCGTCCGCTGGACGTTGCCCTTCAGCAGGACGGCTGGCTGGCGGTGCAAACGGCTGACGGCGGGGAAGGGTATACCCGCAACGGTAATATCCAGGTGAGCTCCACCGGGCAGCTGACGATTCAGGGGCATCCGGTGATGGGCGAAGCCGGTCCGTTGACGGTGCCGGAAGGGTCAGAGCTGACCATTGCGGCAGACGGGACGATTTCGGCGTTAAACCCGGGCGACCCGGCTAACACCGTTGCGCCTGTCGGTCGTCTGAAGCTGGTGAAAGCGGAAGGCAACGAAGTGCAGCGTGGCGATGACGGGATGTTCCGTCTGACCCAGGCGGCGCAGGCTACGCGTGGCGCCACGTTACAGGCCGACCCGACCATCCGCGTGATGTCCGGCGTGCTGGAAGGCAGTAACGTCAAACCGGTAGAAGCCATGACCGACATGATCGCCAGCGCCCGCCGCTTCGAAATGCAGATGAAAATTATCAGCAGCGTCGATGAAAACGCAGGCAAGGCTAACCAACTTCTGGCTATGAGTTAACAGGACTCCCTATGATCAGTTCTTTATGGATCGCGAAAACCGGTCTGGACGCACAGCAAACCAATATGGATGTGATTGCCAACAACCTGGCAAACGTCAGCACCAATGGTTTCAAGCGCCAGCGTGCGGTTTTCGAAGATTTGCTTTATCAAACGATTCGTCAGCCAGGGGCGCAGTCTTCTGAGCAAACCACGCTGCCGTCCGGTCTGCAAATTGGTACCGGCGTGCGCCCGGTTGCCACCGAGCGTCTGCACAGCCAGGGCAACCTGTCCCAGACCAACAACAGTAAAGACGTTGCCATCAAAGGTCAGGGTTTCTTCCAGGTGCAGCTGCCTGACGGGACCTCCGCCTATACCCGCGATGGTTCGTTCCAGGTGGATCAGAATGGTCAGCTGGTGACAGCGGGCGGCTTCCAGGTTCAGCCTGCGATCACCATCCCGGCGAACGCGCTGAGTATCACCATTGGTCGTGACGGTATCGTCAGCGTCACTCAGCAAGGTCAGGCCGCGCCGGTCCAGGTTGGACAGCTCAATCTGACGACCTTCATGAACGATACCGGACTGGAAAGCATCGGTGAGAACCTCTACACCGAAACGCAGTCTTCCGGCACGCCAAATGAAAGTACCCCGGGCCTGAACGGGGCGGGGCTGCTGTATCAGGGGTATGTGGAAACCTCGAACGTTAACGTGGCGGAAGAGCTGGTGAATATGATCCAGGTCCAGCGCGCCTATGAAATTAACAGTAAAGCAGTGTCGACGACCGACCAGATGCTGCAAAAACTGACGCAACTCTAAGGTGTAGCCCGGTGCGGTAAACGTCGCACCGGCTCCCTGTTTTCGAAGATGAAGGCAATGCAAAAAAACGCGGCGTTTCGTTATCCGATCCTGACTGTTCTGGCCGTCACCCTCAGCGGGTGTGCCTGGATCCCGTCTAAACCATTGGTACAGGGTGCGACTACCGCCCAACCCGTTCCCGGCCCCGCGCCGGTGGTGAACGGTTCTATTTTCCAGACCGCGCAGCCGATTAACTACGGTTATCAGCCGCTGTTTGAAGACCGTCGTCCGCGTAACGTCGGCGATACGCTGACCATTGTGTTGCAGGAAAACGTCAGCGCGAGCAAGAGCTCGTCGGCGAACGCCAGCCGCGACGGCAAAACCAATTTTGGCTTCGACACCGTACCGCGCTATCTGCAAGGGCTGTTCGGCAACGCCCGTGCGGATGTGGAAGCCTCCGGCGGCAACACCTTTAACGGTAAAGGTGGCGCGAACGCCAGCAATACCTTCAGCGGAACGCTGACGGTAACGGTTGACCAGGTTCTGGTGAACGGCAACCTGCACGTGGTGGGCGAAAAACAGATCGCCATTAACCAGGGTACGGAATTCATTCGTTTCTCCGGTGTGGTTAACCCTCGCACTATCAGCGGCACCAACACCGTACCGTCCACCCAGGTGGCGGATGCGCGCATTGAGTACGTCGGCAACGGCTACATCAACGAAGCGCAAAATATGGGCTGGCTGCAACGCTTCTTCCTTAACCTATCGCCGATGTAAGCGAGGTGACCTATGTATAAATTTCTCTTCGCCGTGGCGCTGTCGTTGGTCGCTACCGTTGCGCAGGCCGATCGCATACGCGATCTCACCAGCGTGCAGGGCGTGCGCGAAAACTCCCTGATTGGCTATGGCCTGGTGGTGGGGCTGGATGGGACGGGTGACCAGACGACCCAGACGCCGTTCACCACCCAGAGCCTGAACAACATGCTCTCGCAGCTCGGTATTACCGTACCGGCCGGGACCAACATGCAGCTGAAAAACGTGGCGGCCGTGATGGTGACCGCGTCTTATCCGGCCTTTGCGCGTCAGGGGCAGACCATCGACGTGGTTGTCTCGTCGATGGGTAATGCCAAAAGCCTGCGTGGCGGTACGTTGCTGATGACGCCGCTGAAAGGCGTCGACAGCCAGGTGTATGCTCTGGCGCAGGGCAACATTCTGGTTGGCGGAGCAGGTGCGTCGGCGGGCGGCAGCAGCGTGCAGGTGAACCAGCTGAACGGGGGACGTATTACCAACGGCGCGATCATCGAACGTGAGCTGCCGACCCAGTTCGGCACCGGCAACACCATTAACCTGCAACTGAATAACGAAGACTTTACGATGGCGCAGCAGATTGCTGACACCATCAACCGCAGCCGGGGCTACGGCAGCGCCACCGCGCTGGATGCCCGCACCGTGCAGATCCGCACGTCAACCGGCAGCAGCAACCAGGTGCGAATGCTGGCAGATATCCAGAATATGGAAGTGAACGTGCCGGTTCAGGATGCGAAAGTCATTATCAACTCCCGTACCGGCTCGGTGGTGATGAACCGCGAAGTGACGCTGGACAGCTGCGCCGTGGCGCAGGGCAATCTCTCCGTCACGGTTAACCGCTCGGCCAACGTCAGCCAGCCGGATACCCCGTTTGGTGGCGGTCAGACGGTAGTGACCCCGCAAACGCAGATTGATTTACGACAGAGCGGCGGTTCGTTGCAGAGCGTGCGCTCCAGCGCCAACCTGAACAGCGTGGTGCGTGCCTTGAATGCGCTGGGTGCAACGCCAATGGATCTGATGTCCATTCTGCAATCCATGCAAAGTGCAGGCTGCCTGCGCGCTAAACTGGAAATCATCTAAATGCTGACCGATAGCAAACTGTTGACCAGTGCCGCCTGGGATGCCCAGTCGCTCAACGAGCTGAAAACCAAAGCGGGCAAGGATCCGGCGGCGAATATCCGCCCGGTTGCCCGTCAGGTGGAAGGCATGTTCGTGCAGATGATGTTGAAAAGCATGCGTGAAACTCTGCCGAAAGACGGCATGTTCAGCAGTGATTCCACGCGGCTTTACACCAGCATGTACGATCAGCAGATTGCCCAGCAATTGACCGCCGGAAAGGGACTCGGCCTGGCGGACATGATCGTGAAGCAGACCGCAGCCGCTCAGGGACTCCCGCCTGAAGAGGCTCCGCCGCAGGTGCCGCTGAAGTTTGATCTGGAAAAGGTGACCAGTTATCAAAATCAGGCGCTAACGCAGATGGTGCGTAAGGCGATGCCGAAGCCGGCAGAAACGCGTGACGAGCCGCTCTCCGGCGACAGCAAAGACTTCCTGGCGCAGCTCTCCCTGCCGGCGCGTCTTGCCAGTGAAGAGAGCGGCGTGCCGCACCATCTGATTCTGGCGCAGGCGGCGCTGGAGTCGGGCTGGGGGCAACGTCAGATCCGCAGGGAGAACGGCGAGCCGAGCTTCAACATCTTTGGCGTGAAGGCCACCTCCAGCTGGAAAGGGCCGACCACGGAAATCACCACCACCGAATATGAGAACGGTGCGGCAGTGAAGGTGAAAGCCAAATTCCGCGTCTACAGCTCGTATCTGGAAGCGTTGTCGGATTATGTCGGGCTGTTGAGCCGGAATCCGCGCTACACCGCGGTGACCCAGGCCGCCACGCCAGAGCAGGGCGCTCAGGCATTGCAGAATGCCGGCTACGCGACCGATCCAAACTATGCACGCAAGCTGACCAGCATGATCCAGCAGCTGAAATCCATGTCTGAGAAGGTCAGTAAAGCGTATAGCACAGATCTCGAAAATCTGTTCTGAAAGTTCTCAAGTCCCGGAGGAGGTTGCCGATAACCTTCATCAGGACTCGTGTCTGAACGTATAAAAGGAACCCCCATGTCCAGTTTGATTAACAGCGCCATGAGTGGCCTCAGTGCTGCGCAGTCGGCACTCAATACCGTCAGTAATAATATTTCAAGCTACAACGTGGCAGGTTATACCCGCCAGACCACCATTTTGGGGGCATCAAACAGCACCCTGACCGGTGGTGGCTGGGTGGGTAACGGGGTCTATGTCTCCGGCGTTCAGCGTGAATATGATGCGTTTATCACCAACCAGCTGCGTGCGGCGCAGAACCAGAGCAGTGGGCTGACCACGCGCTACCAGCAGATGTCAAAAATTGACGACGTGCTGTCGGATACCACGAACTCGCTTTCTGCCAACCTCCAGGATTTCTTTAAAAGCCTGCAAACGCTGGTGAGTAACGCAGAAGATCCGGCTGCACGCCAGACGGTGCTCGGTAAGGCGGATGGTCTGGTAAACCAGTTTAAAACCAACGATCAATATCTCCGCGATCAGGATGCGCAGGTCAATACGGCGATTTCTACCAGCGTCGATCAGATCAATAACTATGCGAAGCAGATTGCTAACCTTAACGATCAGATCTCCCGGCTGACTGGCGTAGGGGCGGGCGCATCCCCGAACGAACTGCTCGATCAGCGCGATCAGCTGGTGAGTGAACTGAACAAGATTGTCGGTGTGGACGTTACCGTACAGGACAGCGGCACGTATAACATCTCTATCGCCAACGGTTACACCCTGGTACAGGGCAGCAACGCAAGTCAGCTGGCGGCGGTGAAATCCAGTGCGGACCCAGCGCGTACGACGATTGCGTATGTGGATGCCGCAGCAGGCAACGTGGAGATCTCAGAAAAACAGATCACCACGGGGTCGCTTGGAGGGCTGTTAACGTTCCGTTCTCAGGATCTGGATCAGGCGCGAAATACCCTCAACCAGATGGCGCTGGCGTTTGCGGATGCCATGAATACCCAGCACCAGGCGGGCTTTGACGCCAACGGAGATAAAGGCGGCAAGCTGTTTGATTTTGGCTCCCCGGCAGTGCTGAGTAACGGCAAAAACACCGGAAGCGCGTCCGTTACGGCAACGATGACGGACAGTACCAAGGTCCAGGCGACAAACTACAAAGTTGAGTACAACGGTACTGACTGGACAATCACGCGTCTGTCGGACAACACCAGCTTCACGGCCAAGCCTGACGCCAGCGGTAATCTGTCGTTTGATGGTCTTAACGTTAAGATTAGCGGCTCAGCCAATAATAAAGACAGTTTCATCGTCAAACCGGTGAATGACGTCATTGTGAATATGGACGTTGCGATCAGCGACGAATCCAAACTGGCGATGGCCTCCGCGCAAGGAAGCGGCGAAAGCGACAATACCAATGGCCAGAAGCTGCTGGATTTACAGAGCGCTAAGCTGGTGGGGGGGAACAAAACCTTTAACGATGCTTATGCCGCGCTGGTCAGTACGGTGGGCAGCACCACGGCGTCGCTGAAAACCAGCAGCGAAACCAAAGTTAACGTGGTGACGCAGCTGACCAAACAACAGCAGTCAATCTCCGGGGTTAACCTGGATGAAGAGTATGGCAACCTGCAACGCTATCAGCAGTACTATCTGGCGAATGCGCAGGTGCTGCAAACGGCGAGCACGCTGTTTGATGCATTGATCAATATCCGCTAAGGCTGAGGCATAAAAATGCGTATTAGTACTCAAATGATGTATGAGCAAAGCATGCGCGGCGTGACGAACTCCCAAAGTCTCTGGCTCAGCTACGGCGAGCAGATGTCTACGGGGAAGCGTATCAACCGTCCATCTGACGATCCGATTGCCGCCTCGCAGGCCGTTGTGCTCTCTCAGGCTCAAACGCAAAACAGTCAGTATGCGCTGGCGCGCTCCTTCGCTACGACGAAAGTCTCGCTGGAAGAGAACGTGTTATCGCAAGTGACAACCGCTATCCAGGCTGCTCAGGAAAAGATTGTCAATGCGGGCAACGGTACGTTAAGTGACGATGACCGCGCTTCGCTGGCCACGAACCTGCAAGGTATTCGCGATCAGCTCATGAACCTGGCTAACAGCACGGACGGTAACGGCCGCTATATTTTTTCCGGTTACAAGACCGAAGCGGCGGCTTTCGACCAGACTACGGGTGATTATAAGGGCGGCGGAACGCCAATCAGCCAGCAGGTTGACTCCGCGCGCACGATGCAAATCAGCCATACGGGCACTGAAGTTTTCGATAGCTTCACCAGCAATGCGAAGCCAGAGCCAGATGGTAGTAAGCCGGAAACGAATTTGTTCAAGATCCTCGACTCCGCAATTGAAGCGCTGAATACGCCGATTGGGGAGGATGAAACGAAAGCCGAGGCGTTTACGGCGGCTATTGATAAAGCCAACCGTGGCCTGAGCAACTCCCTCAACAACGTGCTGACCGTGCGCGCCGACCTCGGCATCAAGCTGGATGAGCTGGGCAAGCTGGACGCTCTGGGTGAAGACCGCGCGCTGGGTCAGACCCAGCAGATGAGTAACCTGGTTGACGTGGACTGGAACTCGGTGATTTCGTCCTACACCATGCAGCAGGCGGCGTTGCAGGCCTCGTATAAAGCCTTTAGCGATATGCAGGGTATGTCTTTGTTCCAGATGAACAGATAAGACTCTGACCTGTTTAACATGTCTTGAAACTGGGCATGTTTTGACTGCCCAACCCGTCCGGGTTGGGCATTTTTTTTTTACACACTTTCTGCCTGTGCGGACAGCACCCGGGCGCTTTCAATCACTCTGATAGCCAGCGCAATGGCACCACACAGGGTTGCCAGAGCCACCACGCCAGACCAGCCTGCCAGCGTGTAGATATTGCTGCCTAATGCCGAACCCAGCGCCATTCCGATGAAAATGACGGTAAACAGCAGAGCGTTCAGGCGTCCACGGGCCTGCGGCTCAAGGCTGTAGACCAGATTCTGGTGGGCCACGAGGCTGGACTGCAAGCCGAGATCGAAACCGACCGCGGAGAGGGCAATCAGGATCAACTGACCGTGTATACCCAGTGCCGGCATCAGGAACATCAGGGCAAACGAGAGGGTCACCAGCGCGGCACCCAGTTGGGTGACTTTACCGGCGCCCAGCTTATCTGCCAGACCACCTGCCAGCGGTGCGGCCAGCGCGCCAGCGGCTCCGGCAATACCAAATCCACCCGCCACAGCGCTGCCAAGGTGATACCGTTCCAGCAGCATGACCGCCAGCGTTGACCAGAATGCGCTAAAGGCAATCGACAGAAAACCCTGGGCCAGCGCGGCCCGACGCAG
>NZ_QFRV01000271.1:0-1354 GCF_004136805.1 Enterobacter cloacae complex sp. GF14B | reverse complement strand
ACATCAGCTACTTGGGAGTAACTTTTTGCAACTAAACGCACCTTGAACTTGTCAAAAGATCCATCTTCTTTTACTTTTGTCTTATACACCCACTTACACTTAGTAGTTGTACGACCAGGAGGTAGTTTAGTTAGTATCCATGTACCTTTAGAGATAAGATAATCGTACTCTGCTTCCATAGCCTCTTGCCATTGATCCTTTTGTGGTTAAGAGATAGCTTCATCATAAGTAATGGGATCTTTGGAAGTAGAAAAAGCATTATCAGCAATATCGTCATCATAAACATGACATGAGCCATGTTCTAAATCAATAGGCAGATCAACAAAAATATCAATATCATCATTGGCAACATTCGGGATGGATGGTTGTGAAGAGGAAAGTTGCTCTATAGGAAGAGTTTCATCTTCTGAAAGAAATGGAAAAGCCTGAAGCAATGATTTAGTATCATCAGAATCATCCATGGACCATGAGCCTCCCATAAGCTGTTCGTTAAAAGTAGCATCATGATTCACAATTACTTTCTTGGAGGAAGGGTCATAGAATTTGTAGCCTTTGGAAGTGTCAGAATATCCAATAAAAATAACTTTAAGACCAGGAGCATCAAGCTTTGTTCGTGTTTCTTTGGGAACATGAATATAAGCAATACATCCAAAGGTTCGAAAATGAGATATAGAAGGAATGTCACCTGTCCATGCTGTGATGGGTATCTTACCAGAGGGTGCAGTAGTAGGAAGATGATTCTGAATAAATACTGCTGTCAAAGTAGCTTCAGCCCAGAAAACACAAGATAAGCCAGAATGAATCAGCATACATCTTACAGCATTGAGAATAGTGAGATTCTTTCTTTCAACAACGCCGTTCTATTGAGGCGAATATGGAATAGTATGTTCATAATGAATTCCATTGTGAGCACAGTAACTCACAAACTCTCGAGAAACATATTCGCCTCCATTGTCACTACGAAGCTTCTTAAGGCGACGACCAATTTGAAGTTCCGCAGCCTTGTGGAATTGTTTGAAAACAGATAAGGCTTCAGATTTTTGTCTAAGTAGAAATACAGTCGTATACCTTGAGAAGTCATCAATGAAAATAATGAAGTAGCGATATTCTGATCTCGAAGAAGGTAGATGTTGAGATGTAGAGAGAAAGAGAGAGAGACGAGACAAGAGACACACCATATACGCTCCCAGAGACTGATTCATATTGAGGACAAGATACAAATATATAGGTGAGACCAAGTTGAGTAGAGTGAGCCATATATAGCTCCAACACCCCCACTCAAACAAAGGTCTCTAGCTTTGGATGAAAAAACCGTTGGGGAGTTCAAGGGAAAAACCCAAGCCCGTATACCATG
>NZ_QFRV01000270.1:0-1370 GCF_004136805.1 Enterobacter cloacae complex sp. GF14B | reverse complement strand
CGGCTTAGCGTGCTTTATTTAATGAGATGGTCACTCCCTCCTTCCCGGTACTATGCTGAGGACAGGCTTTCATTCGGAGAACTATCATGGAAAACATTGCGCTCATTGGTATCGATCTGGGTAAAAACTCTTTCCATATTCATTGCCAGGATCGTCGCGGGAAGGCTGTTTACCGTAAAAAATTTACCCGGCCAAAGTTGATCGAATTTTTGGCGACATGCCCCGCTACAACCATCGCAATGGAAGCCTGTGGCGGTTCTCACTTTATGGCACGCAAGTTGGAAGAGTTGGGGCATTCCCCAAAGCTGATATCACCACAATTTGTCCGCCCGTTCGTTAAAAGCAATAAAAACGACTTTGTCGACGCCGAAGCTATTTGTGAAGCTGCATCGCGTCCGTCTATGCGTTTTGTGCAGCCCAGAACGGAATCTCAGCAGGCAATGCGGGCTCTGCATCGTGTCCGTGAATCCCTGGTTCAGGATAAGGTAAAAACAACCAATCAAATGCATGCTTTTCTGCTGGAATTTGGCATTAGCGTTCCCCGAGGAGCTGCCGTTATTAGCCGACTGAGTACCATTCTTGAGGATAATAGTTTGCCTCTTTACCTCAGCCAGTTATTGCTGAAATTACAACAGCATTATCACTATCTTGTTGAGCAGATTAAAGATTTGGAATCCCAGTTGAAACGAAAGTTGGACGAAGATGAGGTTGGACAGCGCTTGCTGAGCATTCCCTGCGTCGGAACACTGACAGCGAGTACTATTTCAACTGAGATTGGCGACGGGAAGCAGTACGCCAGCAGCCGTGACTTTGCGGCGGCAACAGGGCTTGTACCTCGGCAGTACAGCACGGGAGGTAGGACGACATTGCTGGGAATTAGTAAGCGAGGTAATAAAAAGATCCGAACTTTGTTGGTTCAATGTGCCAGGGTATTCATACAAAAACTGGAACACCAGTCTGGCAAATTGGCCGATTGGGTCAGGGATTTACTGTGCCGGAAAAGCAACTTTGTCGTCACTTGTGCTCTGGCAAACAAGCTGGCCAGAATAGCCTGGGCCCTAACGGCACGACAGCAAACTTATGTAGCATAACGGCAGAAATACACCGGTTTAAAGAATTACTGATCTGGTTTTGCGAATACTGATATTGATGATACTAACGGCCCACCGGCCTGTTGAGGAACCTGTAAAACGGAAAGGCTCATTGAAGCCGTATATTTTCTGGAGGTTCATCAGGCGCGGAACTCATCAAGGCGCGGGAATAAAATCCCATTCAGACGCCGGATAGATTCAAGCAAGCCAACTTGTCGTCAAAATCGGTGTTGCAAAAACGGGAGTGACCATAGATTCCGTTTTCTGAGACGACCCCTG
>NZ_QFRV01000269.1:0-1374 GCF_004136805.1 Enterobacter cloacae complex sp. GF14B | reverse complement strand
ACTTATGTTTTTGTTACCTCTTTCTGCTCAAGCGTTGTACAAGCACAACTTTATGCTTATAGGATAAGCTACAAAACAGGCATAGTATTCACATAAGCATACACACGGGGCACACATCACAGTAGGTTAAGAAAATTGCCTTGGCCCAATAAGACCTTGCTACAAATGGAGGCATGGAAGACCCTACAAAATAGTTGAAAGAACATGCTGCGATCCATTAAACAGACAAAATTTCATTACCTGGAAAATCCCGCAGCAACATTTTCAAAGAGAGACAGAGAGTGAGATAGAGCAAGAAAGCACGTCCAGATGCCCCTCCTAGAGTGGAGTACTACACCAGCACGACGAGAGAGAAGAGAGGAGAGGAGATAATAAAGACACAAGCACTGGGTGCAATCTCCCCCCGTGCAAGAGTGACCATTTCCCTCTTGCACGTATTTAATTTATAGATTTCTTGAATGGTCAAAGATTACAAACTGGCCGGCCGGTCATAAATGGCCAAAGCTCATAAAAGAGCACTTGAATAATAAAATGTACATAAAATATGATATCCTTTTGCAATAGCTTAGCTCGGTCAAGCCTTTCCACCTGTCACAACTGCAATAAATAATAAGATATCAATTCCATAACATACCTCTTTGTTGGAAAGCAACTGTCCTCAGTTGTTGCCAAGATAAAAATATGCAAACAATACTTGTAAAAAACAGTGATCAATATTGTATTTCAAAAACAACACGTAGAAAAATGAAAATTTATGGAATGAAACAACATTGCTTATGCTTGTCGTCATCCACATACTACCTATTCTAGTGTCCCATACCACTAAAATAAGCAGTATATGTCATACCCTGATGAATCAGGATATCATTGGTCACACTCATCATTCAATAATCAATTCTCATCAATCTCAACTTCAATTTCATAAATACTGTCGCGATAGGAAATTCTCATATACCAAGTCCAAATCCAAATATCCGTCAACATATAACCATTTGAAATCCAAATCCGAATATCCGTCATTTTGTATACCCAAGTAACAAAACCATGCTAGGGACAGTGGTGGCCAGCCAGTGCAGCATGATTTCGTGATCGGTGTTGCCTAAATCGACGAATCTACACCAATAAGATGTCTGCCTAGTTAATCAGCAAGAATCTGCACTAATACTGTCTAAATCGGTGAATTTGCATTTGGTATTGTTTAAAAATTGTGAATTTGTAGTTTGTTGTTGTGTTGCCTAAATTGACAGATCTGCAGTGACGTGGTGTTGCCTAATCGACGAACCTACACCAAAATGAGCATTGGCACATTGCCTAAATTGGAAAATATGTATACATGTGACCAGTGTACCACACAAGACATAAAAGAGAAAAATA
>NZ_QFRV01000268.1:0-1412 GCF_004136805.1 Enterobacter cloacae complex sp. GF14B | reverse complement strand
GTTGTTTTGGGGCATGACTATGGTATTGCTACTAGTTTTTTTGTTGATGTTCATTATTCATAATTAATTGCAGGTACATAATGTTCAAATTTATGAGATAATGGGTTTTCCTTATGCGGTATTCACTGTTTTATATTTACTGTTGATGACGGTACATAAGAAAAAACTTGAAAAATATTGAGTGGCATAATTGGCTGCTTAGCGTGGTATAATAAACCAACGTGTGGTTATCCTTGCTTAAACAAATTATGGCACTTCTGAGGATTGATGTTCCTTATTGGTTAACCACGGTAAACCCACTATGTGGGCTAGGTTCATATAGTAAAGGCTGCTAAGTGAGCCGACGTCAGTTAACATGAGCTACTAAAGATCAAAGCCTTATGAATGCACATCGAAGATGAATATGAAGAAGCAGTGAAGATTGGAGTTACACATTTTCCACGCTTTCTCAAAATGGTCACGTATTGTAAATTCCCGAATTATTTCAAGCCATTGTAATATTCTAATGTGTTACGGGCTCAATGGGAGTTCCAAGTTGTAAAGAATAGGTCACTTACTGTGCCTAGGTTGCAGATTCAATAAGTGGTGAGCCCTAAAGGCCTTGGACGCCCGAACATTGCATATTTTTAACCTAGGTATATAAGGTAGTGTGTAAAAGAAATTAGGGTTCTCAAGCTCATTTGTTGAGAGCACTCTTTGGTGAGAGCTCTTGAAGTGTGTGGCTATGGAGTCCTTGAGCTTCTCCTTGCTCATGAGACTTGATTAACACTAATCAATGATTCATTCTCTTTCTCTTATGCTTCTTATGATTGCCTATGATGCTTAGATTAACTAGATCATAACTAATTAGTGATTAATCCCTCACTAGTCTTGTGTGATTGCCCTCTTTTGCTTGTGTGTGCATGTAGGTTTCATTGGAGTGTGGTTCTCGATAGATCTATGTGTGTGTGCTTGCGATTAGTGTGTTGCATGATAGGATTAGTGTTGTGTGCGTCTTGCAATCGTAGTGTGTGTGATTGGGTTGATTAGAGGTGAAGAGAAGTGGATGTGGAGATTGCCCTTCATTGTGGCTTAGCTCCTCCATAGGCCAAGAAGCTCACCTCGTAGAGTTAACCATTCGTGTTGCAATGATTAGCTCACTAATTGTGTGAGTGTTTCCATGCGCTAGCTGGGTAGCTCATCCCGCCGAATTGATAATTTTGCTGGTAATTGGAGCTATGCAACAATGGGACCCCCAACAATCATCATTGACATATATAGATAGAGTATAAGGATTGGAATATAAGTCTCACTGAAAGGGGGAGGAAAAAAGGGGACTGAGAGAAGAAGAGATAGAGATGTTTTAAAAGGAGAGAAACATATTCTGTCTCTATGATGTCTACTAATAAAATACATCACCATTGACATATATA
>NZ_QFRV01000267.1:0-1415 GCF_004136805.1 Enterobacter cloacae complex sp. GF14B | reverse complement strand
GATCTGATGCTGCTCAATCAGCGGGAAGCAGAGCGTGGCGCTCGGATCGTTCGCCAGCACCACGCAGCCGCCCGCCGTGAAAACGCCTAACGATCCCGGCGAACTCATGGCGTAGTTGTGCGCCGCGGGAAGCGCGTTCAGATAGCGGGTGTGCGCAGTGATACCGCAGATTTCGTTGCTGCGGCGAATGCTGTAGTCGTAGTCGTTGTGCGTACGCGGGATCAGCTTCGGCGTGCCGGTGCTGCCGCCGGAGAGCTGGAAGAACGCCACTTCGTCGGCGGGCGTCGGGTTCGGGATGAAATTGTCCGCCGGGCGCGCAATCGCCGCCTCCAGCGCGTGTTCGCCCTTATCGCCGCGCAGCAGCACGACGCGTAACGAGCGATGCGCATCCACAAAGGTGTTGAGAAAATCATCGCCCGAGAACAGCGCGTGGTCGCGATCGGCAATCAGTACGGCGGGTTTGATCTGCTCCGCGTAGGCGTTGAGTTCACTGCGCTGATGGCTAAAGAGCGCGTTGACCGGCGCGACGCCGATTTGCAGTAGCGCGAAGAAGGTGATGTAGAACTCGGCCACGTTGCCGAGCTGCACCAGCGCGGTCTCGCCGCGATGCAGCCCCTGCGCCTGAAGGGCGGACGCCAGATTCGTCACCGCCTGATTAAACGCGCGGTAGGTAATGCGGCGATCGCCGTCAATTATCGCGACCGCATCGCTGTCCGCATGGTCCGTCAGGATGTGGGTCAGCGGCAGATCCTGCCAGTAGCCTTTTTCACGGTAGCGCCGGGCAAAATCCTCAGGCCAGCGGGTAAAAGGGATGGTCATGAGTATTCCTTAGTGCAAACCAAACACGTTGAGCATGGTGGAGAGCTTCACGCCCGTCTCGCGCCACTCGCCCACCGGGGAGGAAGCAGGCACAATGCCCGCGCCGGCAAACAGGCGAACGGTATTTTGATGCAGCCGCGCGCAGCGGATAGTTACCACCCACTCGCCGTTACCTTCGCTGTCGCACCAGCCAACAATGCCGCCGAACAGTTCGCGGTCGAAGGGCTCCAGCTCGGCAATGAGTTCTTTTGCCGCCTGATGCGGGAAACCGCTCAGGGCCGGGGTCGGGTGCAGCAGGCAGGCCAGCGTCAGGGCGTTCTCGTTTTCACGCGCGTCACCCTCAACCGGCGTGGCCAGATGCCACAGCGTTGGGGTGGTAATGAGCTGCGGGGAAGCCGGCATGCTCAAATGATGGCTGCGCGGTTCCAGAATGGTTTTCATCGCCTGGGTTACCAGGTCGTGCTCGTGACGGTCTTTTTCGGAGGCCAGCAGCTTAGTGCCCGCTTCGCGATCCAGCACATCGTCCGGCTGACGGCGCGCAGAGCCCGCCAGCGGCAGCGAACTAAAGTGCGCGCCCTCTTTACGCAGCAGCAGTT
>NZ_QFRV01000266.1:0-1422 GCF_004136805.1 Enterobacter cloacae complex sp. GF14B | reverse complement strand
CAGAGGCATTCTAATGTGGACCATGCATGACTATCCCGGGCTAACAGAATGCTCAGGTGATCTATTGACACTCCTCACTCAGACACTGTAAATCTTGTTTTTTCCCATAGTTGATCTATTATCATGTGTATACATGCAGGGCTTCAAACAAGCGGATACAGAGCATGTGTCACATGTGGACCTAGACTGAATGCACGTAGGGCACCCTCACTGAAGAAGCAAATCTACGAAGGTCATCAAGCGTATCTTCCAGAGAATCATGTGTTACGCGACGGCTTTTTGGGAAGAGAGTCACCAAGGATGTCTGCACAAGCATGGTTAGAGCAGAAGGAGATGTGCGATGACGGATTGCCTCCAGGGATGAAGAGACTATCTCTATGGTACGAGTTACCATACTGGCCCCGACTCATGATCAATCACTTGCTCGATCCAATGCACATATTCAAGAATGTGGGTAATCTACTATGGGACCATCTGACCGGCAAGAAAGATACTTTGGGAGCCAGAGTTGACCTTAGAAATGTGGATCGTATGGAGAAATATTGGCCGCAAACAGCGTCTGATGGATCGATAAAACTCCCTAAAGCACCATGGATTTTCACAGGAGCCCAAGAACGCAAAGTAAAAGAAACCATTCGACCTTTGCGGACCCCCACTGGCGTAATGCACTCGCTCCGAACGTGTTTTACTAAAGAAGGAAAGCTTACC
Organism: Enterobacter cloacae complex sp. GF14B; assembly: GCF_004136805.1. Taxonomy (NCBI): domain Bacteria; kingdom Pseudomonadati; phylum Pseudomonadota; class Gammaproteobacteria; order Enterobacterales; family Enterobacteriaceae; genus Enterobacter; species Enterobacter cloacae complex sp. GF14B. Next base: position 714 of record NZ_QFRV01000266.1, on the reverse strand, counting down.
GGTTTGAAGTCACACGATTGGCATAAAATGTGTCAGGTACGTTCATAGTGGACTTTAATATCATTGCATAAAATGTGGACTTTAATATCATTGCTGCACATACTTTACAGTTTATTTTACCGGTTGCCATTGAGGGATGTTTGTCTCTCGACATCCGTAACACAATCTACAAACTTGCAAAGCTGGTGCAATGGATCTCACAAAAGGAGATCAACGTAGACTCCATACCATTCGCCAAACTAAATGCTGCGGAGCTTGTGTGCATGTTTGAGAAACATTTTCCTACTACATTTTCCTACTACGGAAGATCTAGAGGCTAAAATCAACCGATTTTGCATGCTTCACAATCCAGTGATGCAAAAGTGGATTTCACAATATGAGGATGCAAAGCAAGAGCGACAAAGGGCACGAATCGAGTGGAGACGGGGAAGACGACCACCGATGCACTATCCAGCGGTTCTGGAGAGCCTACCAACCTTCATGAGCTTAAGATGGGTGCACAACCAATTGAAAAGAGCACAACAATGCGGTGACGAAGTGACTGAAGAAGAGTGGGAGTACTCTCGGGGTTGCGCGACCAAGGTAAGTTTGCAATGTACGACTAGCAAGTGACTTTATTTATAAACGTTTGAACGGCCACTCATAATCTTTGTTCGTTGTAGTATAAGTCATACACAGCAGCATGGTGTCAAGGTCGACATTTTAGGGTGGAAC
>NZ_QFRV01000265.1:0-1426 GCF_004136805.1 Enterobacter cloacae complex sp. GF14B | reverse complement strand
CTGCACCTGCGCAAGGGCGAAATTCTCGGCATTGCCGGGCTGGCGGGCGCGGGCAAAACAGAACTCTGTAAGGCGCTGTTTGGCGCCAGTAAAAGCCGCGTCGCGAACGGCGAGCTGAACCATCAGCCCTGGAAACCGCGCGCTCCGGCAGACTCGGTGCTGCGCGGCCTGGCGCTGGTGCCGGAAGAGCGGCGCAAAGAGGGCATTTTTATCGACGAGACGGTGAGCATGAATCTTGCCGTGTGCGCCGATAACAGCTTCTCGCGCTGGAGCCTGTTCGGCCATCGTCAGGCGTGGCGCTGGGCGGAGGAGGTGATCGCCCGCGTCGGCGTTCGCGCCCGCGGTCCCGGGCAGGTTTTGCGACGTCTCTCCGGCGGCAACCAGCAGAAGGTCGCCATCGGTAAATGGTTGCGTAATGACGCCAGCGTGCTGATATTCGACGAGCCGACCAAAGGCGTGGACGTGAAGGCCAAAACCGATCTGTTTCAGCTTATCGACGGCCTGGCGCGCGAGGGCAAAGGGGTGATTTACGCCTCGGGCGAATTTGCCGAACTGGTCGGGCTGTGCGACCGCATCTGCGTCCTGTGGGACGGGCGCATCGTGGCGGAAATCGCCGGGGCCGAGGCCCGTGAAGAGACACTACTTTATTATTCAACCGGAGGAACGGCGTCGTGAGCAAGGCCCTTTCAGTGAGCGCGGCGGCGTCTGGCCGTCAGCAGATTTTCGATTTTCTCTACAAGTGGGGCATGCTGCTGACCGTCGTCGCGCTGGTGGCCGTCTTTGGCCTGGCGTCGGACAGCTTCCTCGATCCGAACAACATCATCAACATTCTGCGCTCGATTGCCATCGTGACGGTGATTGCCATCGGCGTGTCGATCTCCCTGACCGTCGGCGGGTTCGATCTCTCGGTGGGATCCACCGCGTCGCTGGCGAACGCGCTGGTGATTTCGCTCTTCGTCTGGCACGGCTTCGGCACCACCGAGTCGATTGTAATCACTCTCGCGCTCTGCACGCTGGTCGGCCTGTTTAACGCTTTCCTGATCGTCATCCTGCGTATTCCGGACATGCTCGCCACCCTCGCCAGCCTGTTTGTCATCCAGGGCGTGGCGATGACCTACAGTTACGGCGGGTCGATTACTGAGAACATGGTGCTGCCGAGCGGCGACATGGCGGAAGGCACCATCCCTGCGACGTTCAGCCTGCTGGGACAGGTACCGACTATCGTGATCGTCATGCTGGTGGTGACGGTGCTGGCGCAGCTTGGCCTCTCGTTGACCACTCACGGTCGTCGGATGTACGCCATTGGCGGTAACCCGGAAGCGGCGCGCCTCTCGGGAATTCGCACCACGCGCTACAAGGTGGCGGCCTACGTGATTGCCTCCCTGCTGGCGGGCCTGGGCGGGATTTTGCTGGCCTCGCGTATTGG
>NZ_QFRV01000264.1:0-1478 GCF_004136805.1 Enterobacter cloacae complex sp. GF14B | reverse complement strand
GGCCGCTGGCGGAGCTGCCGGAGGCGTGAGTTTTTTTGCCCGGTGGCGCTGCGCTTACCGGGCCTACAAAACCGTAGGCCGGGTCAGGCGAAGCCGCCACCCGGCAATAACCCGCACTACACCCGCAGCATCCCTTTCTCTTCCAGAAACGCAATGATCGTTCCCAGACCGTCTCCCGCTTTCAGGTTAGTAAAGGTCCACGGACGCTCGCCGCGCATGCGGTTGGTGTCGCGCTCCATCACCTCCAGCGAGGCGCCGACGTACGGCGCGAGATCGGTTTTGTTAATCACCAGAAAATCGGATTTGGTGATCCCCGGCCCGCCCTTGCGCGGGATTTTTTCCCCTTCGGCCACGTCGATGACGTAGATGGTGAGGTCCGCCAGCTCCGGGCTAAAGGTCGCGCTCAGGTTATCCCCGCCGCTTTCGACGAAGATCAGATCCAGATTGCCGAACTTCTCGCTGAGTGCTTCCACCGCCGCCAGGTTCATTGAAGCATCTTCGCGGATGGCGGTGTGCGGACAGCCGCCCGTTTCCACGCCCACGATGCGCTCTGGCTCCAGCGCACCCGCCTCGGTCAGGATGCGCTGATCCTCTTTGGTGTAGATATCGTTAGTCACCACCGCCAGGTGATAGGTATCGCGCATCGCCTTGCAGAGCGCTTCCAGCAGGGCGGTTTTGCCCGACCCTACCGGGCCGCCCACGCCCACGCGCAGGGGATGTTTGTAATCAGCCATATTGACTCCTCAGGAACGGAATAGTCGTGAATATTGGGTTTCGTGGCGCGCGGAGGCGATGGCCGACAGCGGCGTAGCGGCCCCCAGCGCGTCGTCGCCACGTAAAAATGCCTGTTCAAACCCGGCGGCAAAATGGTCGCTCAGGTCGATAATCAGCTGTTGTGCGGCCTGCTGCCCAAACGGCACCAGCTTGACGCCCGCCATCACCGCGCTCTCAATCCAGCTGTAGCCCAGGCTCAGCGCCAGCTCACGCGTGCTAATGCCCCAGCGCACGCCGAGCCACGCCATGCCGCAGAGCTGGCTCTGCGTCAACAGCGGCAACCATTCTGGCGGGCAGGCGGGTTCCCAGCTTTTAATCAGGCGCGTAAAGGCCGCGCCACGGTTGCGTTCTTCATCGCGCAGCTCGCGCGTTTCCCGGCAGGCGAGCAGGTATGCCGTCCAGCGTTTTGCTGTCGCGACGTCCTGCTTCTCGCAGGCACGATAAAGGCGGATAAACAGCGGCAGGTCGACGCAGAAAAAGCTCTGCTCCATCTGCTGGATCTGCCAGCGCCTGAAGGCCTCAGCGTCCGTGACCCATCCGGCCTCAACGGCCCACTCCAGCCCCTGCGACCAGGTAAACGATCCGACCGGCAGGCTACTGCTGGAGAGCTGCATCAGGCGCAGCCGCTGGCGGGCGTGCTCCATCAGCTCATCAGCGCCAGCAGGGCAGAGACGATCAGCCCGCCACCGAAGGTTTTACGCAGG
>NZ_QFRV01000263.1:0-1489 GCF_004136805.1 Enterobacter cloacae complex sp. GF14B | reverse complement strand
AATGGAGAGAGAAGATGAGACAAGACTTCAGCCTTTCTTCAAGAGAAAGTGTGGCACTAATATGAGTGTGTCACTATGGAATTGAGCTATTCTCACTCACTCTTAACTTTTCCCAATGAAGAGAAGGTTTCCCTTTTTATAGGTGAGGGAGCCATGTTTTATATAATCACTTGATTAGGCTAAAGAGTTAGCCCAAATCAAATGTTCTTTGGATATTTCCTAAAATGGGCAATATTAGGACTCAAAATATCATGAAATTCAGCATTTTTGGTCGTTGAGGCTCCATGTGGGTGCAAGATGTATGTGGGCCCCACCTAGGCATCTTCTGTGTGGCTCTAGCAAGGGGTCCCAACCTGTGTGTCTTGTCCTTCAAGGCATCTTTGAGGTGTCACATTCACATGCTTGTGTCTTTTATCCTCCAAATATCTTATTTTATGGAAAAAGACCAAGATTACCTCTTTTCACTTGATTCACTTGTTTACCATCTCTTCTTGCAGTGTAGTTGTGAGAGGGTTTTTCACTGGTTTCCCTGTAACTTTTGACCTGTAACTCGGATTGACATGCTTCAAAAGGAAAAATTGGCCTACTAAAAGATCTTGAATTGGTTTTGGCCTTTTCGCCACGCCCTTAGGTTTGAATTTTCAAATTGGGATGGTCCAAGAAGCTTTGGATCTTCCTTTTCATAATGTCTTCTAGTAGGCCCTTCCCTCTTGTATGTATCCAAGAAGGTATGCATTATTGAAGGGTTATATTATTAAATAAATGTGAAAAAAAGAAAATAATTTATATATGGTAGGGTATAGCTGAGATATTAGAAGAAATATACAAATGCTTTTCCCCCAGACAAAAAGAGGCACAATCATTGATACTTCTCTTGCAGTACTTTCTAATAGTAATGTACATTTATATTACTTCAAAGGTAATACTAAGGTATGGTAGAAAGATTTTATTTATGCATATGAGTATTATATGAAGTATACTTATGCGTCAAAAAGTCACAAGATAAATCGTTTAATGCCCGTTCCCACTATATACGTGCCACAACATGACATCGTAAGTACCTCGAACGACATCTGATCTGAATGATCAAGTAGTCGTTAGAATCAGGGCGAGAAGCTCTTCGTGTTGATGTCTTTGCAGATCAGTTCCGGACACTTTGGAAATTGTTGTTTTGAGTTTATCGCGACAACGATTAGAGGTCTTACATTTATGGTTTTCAAGGTTTAGGTGTTTGACCATATAGGATATATCCTTGTGAGTCTTACCCTCCGATTTCGAGTCATTCCGATATGATTTGAGACTGTTTCGAGCTTGTAGTGTTTCGTAGGATGCGTTGTCTGTTTGTTTGCTTTATGGTAGTGTTATGGTAGGATTAGTGACTGTAGAGTGTTTTTCATGTCTAGCTCAAGGTTGACAACCCAGAGATTGTTAAGTATGGAGCCTGATTTACCCTTGTAATTTTCTGTGGTAAAAGCGCACATTTGTAAGG
>NZ_QFRV01000262.1:0-1492 GCF_004136805.1 Enterobacter cloacae complex sp. GF14B | reverse complement strand
ACTCACACTCACCTTTATACAGTGAAAGGGTGAGGGTAACCACAGTGTTTGGGTGAATTTGGTAGGGTGGAGTAACTTACTATGGCAATTATGGAGAGCCGAAAAACGGCTATCATTAGCCCTCCCCCAGGATGATGGTATATTCATGTACCATCATAGAGCATCTTTTCCAAAGAGAGTGCTTCAGAGTCTTTGACAAGATCTTCATTGTTTGGCCCCTCAGAATTTTGGCTGGAGTTACACTCATGCTTCATGTAACAATACTTACATGAGACAGCGGCCTTTTGACAGATCTTTGGTAGATCCTTTGGTAGAAGGCGACTCAAATAGGGCTTCAAGCGATACCCGTTTACCTTCCTGGAGTGCTCTTTACCATTCAAGTCCATAAGCTGATAGTAACTAGAATTGAAAGCCTTCTTGACTATGTATGGCCCTTGCCATCTAGTTTCAAACTTGGCATCAAAACGATTGTCAAGTCGATTGTCATACCTTAGCACAAGCTCTCCTTCCTTGATGCCTTTGTCCTTCAGTTTCTTGTCGTGCGTTTCTTTCGCTTGTGTGGCTTTCCTCTTGTAGCACTCGTATGCTGCTTCTCTTTTCCACTCAAGCTCAGCTAAGGTAAGAAGTCGATCCATCCATGCTTCTTGATCATCTTGTGCTGATTTGCCATGAAGTCGCATTGTTGGAATGTTGAGCTCGATAGGCTGCAAAGCCTCTTGACCATAGACCAAGTGAAATGGTGTGAACTCCGTGGCTTCCCTATATGTGGTTCGATATGCCCACAAGGCACCATCCAAGAAGTCATCCCACAACTTTGTCTTGTTTTTCACCATCTTTCTAATGATGCCTGCAATGACACCATTAGCTTTTTCTACCAAACCATTTGATTGGGGATAGTAGGGTGTACTGTGACGATGTAGAATGTGAAGTTCTTCACAGACTTCTGTGAGCAATCCCTTTCTAAACCCTGGACCATTATCAGAAACAATCTCCAAAGGTGTGCCAAATCTGCAACAAATGTGATTGTACACAAACTTGCTAACTGTCCTCTCATTCACTCTTGCCACACTTTGAGCTTCCACCCACCTAGTCATATAGTCTACAGCCACTAGAATGTAGAGTTTACCATTTTTTGTCCTAGGCAGAGGACCCATAGCATCAATGCCCCACTTTTCAAAGGGTCCATTTGCAAGCACTATTTGCCTCGGGCCATGCACCAACCTTCTATTTCCATTTATCTGACAATTGTGACAGCTTTTACACCAATGTTGGACATCCACATGCAGACTTGGCCAAACATACCCCGCAAGCAAAATCTTCTTCACAGTTAATTCTTGGGAAAAATGACCACCACATGCCTCTTCATGCAAACCTTTTAGAATGGCTGGAATTTTCGCGATAGTTGATACTCTTCTGCACACTTTATCCTTCCCTCTTTGATAGAGGGAGCCTTCTAGGAAGAGATACATGCTTGCCTTCTTCATGAGTCTCC
>NZ_QFRV01000025.1:0-9520 GCF_004136805.1 Enterobacter cloacae complex sp. GF14B | reverse complement strand
TTTTGCCTACTGCGACAGCGGGATGATCCCGTGGCTGCTGGTGACCGAGCTGCTGTGCCTGAAAGGGCAGAGCCTGGGCGAACTGGTGCGCGACCGCATGGCGGCGTTCCCGGCGAGCGGCGAGATCAACAGCAAACTGGCACAGCCCGCTGAGGCCATTGCCCGCGTGGAACAGCACTTTGCCATTCATGCGCTGGAGATTGACCGTACCGACGGCATCAGCATGGCGTTCCCGCAGTGGCGCTTCAACCTGCGCTCTTCCAACACCGAGCCGGTGGTGCGCCTGAACGTTGAGTCCCGGGCTGATGTGCCACTCATGGAAGAAAAAACAGAGGAAATTCTTGCGCTGCTAAGAAAGTGATTGTTAAAGCCTGCATTTTTGGCGGTTTAAATGTACCAGGATTATGCAATCGGTGTGACATAGGTCAGCAAACGCTATTCTTATCATCCGATCCTGAGTTAACATCAGATACACATTTCAAGCCGCGCACTAGTCGCGGCGACCACACCTGACAGGAGTATGTAATGTCCAAGCAACAGATCGGCGTTGTCGGTATGGCAGTGATGGGGCGCAACCTGGCGCTCAACATCGAAAGCCGTGGTTATACCGTCTCCGTTTTCAACCGCTCCCGTGATAAGACCGAAGAAGTCATCGCTGAGAATCCAGGCAAAAAACTGGTTCCTTTCTATACGGTTAAAGAGTTCGTTGAGTCTCTGGAAACACCTCGTCGTATCCTGTTAATGGTGAAAGCGGGCGCAGGTACCGATGCAGCTATCGATTCACTGAAACCGTATCTGGATAAAGGCGACATCATTATCGATGGCGGCAACACCTTCTTCCACGACACTATTCGTCGTAACCGTGAACTGTCTGCTGAAGGCTTCAACTTCATTGGTACCGGCGTATCCGGCGGTGAAGAGGGCGCTCTGAAAGGTCCATCCATCATGCCTGGCGGTCAGAAAGAAGCGTACGAACTGGTTGCGCCTATTCTGACTAAAATCGCAGCCGTAGCTGAAGACGGCGAGCCATGCGTGACCTATATCGGTCCTGATGGCGCTGGTCATTACGTGAAAATGGTTCACAACGGCATTGAATATGGCGACATGCAGCTGATTGCTGAAGCCTACTCTCTGCTGAAGGGCGGTCTGAACCTCTCCAACGAGGAGCTCGCAGAGACCTTCACCGAGTGGAACAAAGGCGAGCTGAACAGCTACCTTATCGACATCACCAAAGATATCTTCACCAAGAAAGATGAAGAGGGTAAATACCTGGTTGATGTGATTTTGGATGAAGCCGCTAACAAAGGCACCGGTAAATGGACCAGCCAGAGCTCTCTGGATCTGGGTGAGCCATTATCCCTGATCACCGAATCCGTATTTGCACGTTATATCTCTTCTCTGAAAGAGCAGCGCGTTGCGGCATCTAAGGTGCTGTCTGGTCCTCAGGCTAAACCCGCTGGTGACAAAGCTGAATTCGTTGAAAAAGTCCGTCGTGCACTGTACCTGGGTAAAATCGTCTCTTACGCGCAGGGCTTCTCTCAGCTGCGTGCAGCTTCAGACGAGAACAACTGGGATCTGAACTACGGTGAGATTGCGAAGATCTTCCGTGCCGGCTGTATCATTCGCGCCCAGTTCCTGCAAAAAATCACCGATGCCTATGCTGAAAATGCGGGTATCGCCAACCTTCTGCTGGCGCCTTACTTCAAGCAGATTGCTGACGAATATCAGCAGGCGCTGCGTGATGTTGTTGCGTACGCGGTGCAGAATGGTATCCCGGTTCCAACCTTCTCCGCTGCGGTGGCGTACTACGACAGCTATCGTGCTGCCGTTCTGCCAGCGAACCTGATTCAGGCACAGCGTGACTACTTCGGTGCGCATACCTATAAGCGTACGGATAAAGAAGGTGTGTTCCACACCGAATGGCTGGATTAATATACGGTTAGCCATGCCATCAAGCCCGGTAGCGATACCGGGCTTTTTTATCTTACCCGATCCACCTACTGTTTAATGGAATAGATTGCGTGAAAATTCTAGTTACTGGCGGTGCCGGTTTTATCGGTTCCGCGGTTATCCGACATATTATTAGCAATACTCGGGATAGCGTTGTTAACGTTGATAAATTGACCTATGCCGGTAATCTGGAATCCTTGCGTGAAGTAAGCGATAGCGAGCGCTATGTTTTTGAGCATGCCGATATATGTGATAAAGAGGCAATGGCGCGTATTTTTGCTACCCATCAGCCTGATGCGATAATGCACCTGGCTGCCGAGAGCCACGTCGACCGTTCTATTACCGGTCCCGCTGCGTTTATTGAAACCAATATTGTTGGCACGTATATCCTGTTAGAAACAAGTCGTGCTTACTGGTCTTCACTGGATGAGGCAGCAAAATCTACTTTCCGTTTCCATCATATTTCAACTGATGAGGTTTACGGCGATCTGCCTCATCCCGATGAACTTTATGACTCCACCCCGTTACCGCTGTTTACCGAGAAAACAGCGTACCAGCCAAGTAGCCCTTACTCAGCGTCAAAAGCGTCCAGTGACCATTTAGTTCGTGCCTGGATACGCACCTATGGTTTACCCGGGATTGTGACGAATTGTTCGAATAATTATGGCCCATACCACTTTCCTGAAAAGCTGATCCCTCTTGTTATCCTTAATGCGCTGGATAATAAACCATTGCCGATTTACGGAAAGGGCGATCAGATCCGTGACTGGTTATACGTTGAAGATCATGCTTGTGCACTGTATACGGTTCTGACCAGGGGTAAGCCGGGCGAAACCTATAATATTAGCGGCCATAACGAGAAGAAAAATATTGAAGTCGTTCAGACCATTTGTGATCTGCTCGATGACATGGTACCGAAAGAAACATCCTATCGCGCACAAATTACTTATGTCGCGGACCGACCAGGTCACGACAGACGTTATGCAATTGATGCTCATAAAATTAGCGACGAGCTCGGATGGACTCCCCTGGAAACCTTTGAAAGCGGCATCCGTAAAACGGTTGAATGGTATTTGAATAACCAGGAATGGGTATCGAATGTGAAAAGCGGCGCCTATAAGAGCTGGATTGAGCAGAATTATGGGGAGCGTAAGTAAATGACGAAACGTAAAGGGATTATATTAGCTGGCGGATCGGGTACACGTCTTTATCCCGTGACTATGGCCGTAAGTAAGCAATTGTTGCCAATTTACGATAAGCCAATGATCTATTATCCGCTCTCTACGCTTATGCTGGCAGGTATACGGGATATTCTGATTATCAGCACGCCTCAGGACACTCCGCGTTTTGAACAATTGCTCGGGAACGGTAGTCAATGGGGATTGCATATCCAGTACAAAGTGCAACCAAGTCCTGATGGACTGGCACAAGCTTTTATTCTGGGTGAAGAGTTTATCGGTGAGGATAATTGTGCGCTGGTATTAGGCGATAATATTTTCTACGGACACGATCTCCCCAGACTGCTTGAAGGCGCAGCAAGCCAGCAAGAGGGGGCGACCGTATTCGCCTATCATGTCAGCGATCCGGAACGCTATGGCGTCGTTGAGTTTGATAAAGACGGTACTGCAATTGGTCTTGAGGAGAAGCCTCAGCAACCCAAGAGTAATTACGCAATAACCGGTCTTTATTTTTACGACAACGATGTGATTGAGATGGCCAAAAGTTTAACGCCGTCCGAGCGAGGAGAACTCGAAATTACCGACATCAACCGCATCTATATGCAGCAGGGACGATTGTCTGTCGCGATGATGAGGCGCGGTTACGCCTGGCTGGATACCGGAACGCATCAGAGTATGATCGAAGCAAGCAATTTTATCGCCACAATTGAAGAGCGACAGGGGCTAAAAGTTTCATGTCCTGAAGAGATTGCGTTCCGACGAGGTTTTATTGATGCCGAACAACTTCGGGTACTCGCTGAACCATTGAAAAAGACCGGGTATGGTCAGTATCTGCTGAATCTGACCAAGGGATTAGTCTGATTTGACGAAGTAAGCAGTTTTTTTCTGCTTACTCTCGACTGCCCTTTAACGTCTTATTGTCGCTGTAAAACAGGTACTTTGCTTAGTGTTACGACAGGACTTTTTGTTGAGCAAAAACATTTTTCAAAAAACCTGAAACCTTGACAGCGAATGAAGGTTAGCGATAAAAAACGCTTAGTTAATCATTGTGGTGACTGTGTTATGGTCATCAAAAACTCAAACGTGTAGAAGTCAAACAAATGAAAATAACCATCTCCGGAACAGGCTATGTTGGTCTCTCAAACGGTATTCTGATTGCACAAAACCATGAAGTGGTTGCGCTGGATATCGTGCAGGCAAAAGTGGACATGCTTAACCAGAAGAAGTCCCCGATCGTCGATAAAGAAATTGAAGAATACCTCGCGACCAAACCGCTGAACTTCCGCGCTACCACGGACAAAGAAGATGCTTACCGCGATGCGGATTTCGTCATCATCGCCACGCCAACCGACTACGATCCTAAAACCAACTACTTCAATACCTCTACCGTTGAAGCGGTGATTAAAGACGTTACGGCAATCAACCCGAACGCAGTGATGATCATCAAGTCGACAATTCCAGTGGGTTTCACCAAATCGATTAAAGAAGAGTTGGGTATTGATAATGTCTTCTTCTCACCGGAGTTTCTTCGCGAGGGCAGGGCGTTATACGATAACCTGCACCCATCCCGTATCGTGATTGGCGAGCGTTCCGAGCGTGCGGAGCGTTTTGCTGCATTACTTCAGGAAGGCGCAATCAAAAAAGATATTCCGGTGCTGTTCACCGATTCCACTGAGGCAGAGGCGATAAAGCTTTTCGCTAACACCTATCTGGCTATGCGCGTGGCCTACTTCAACGAGCTGGACAGCTATGCCGAGAGCTTAGGTCTGAACACCCGTCAGATCATCGAGGGCGTGTGTCTTGACCCGCGTATCGGTAACCACTACAACAACCCGTCATTCGGTTACGGCGGCTACTGTCTGCCAAAAGATACCAAGCAGCTGCTGGCTAACTATCAGGCGGTGCCGAACAACCTGATTTCTGCCATTGTGGATGCCAACCGCACGCGTAAAGACTTCATCTCGGATTCCATTCTGGCGCGTCAGCCGAAAGTGGTGGGTGTTTATCGCCTGATCATGAAGAGCGGTTCCGATAACTTCCGCGCTTCTTCCATTCAGGGGATCATGAAGCGTATTAAGGCGAAGGGCGTGCAGGTCATTATTTATGAACCGGCGATGCAGGAAGATGAGTTCTTCCATTCGCGTGTGATCCGCGATCTGGATGCGTTTAAGAAAGAAGCGGATGTAATTATCTCCAACCGTATGGCGGAAGAGCTGGCGGACGTGAAAGATAAAGTCTATACCCGCGATTTGTTCGGCAGCGACTGATCAAAATCGTGATATAAAAAACCCGGCACTGTGCCGGGTTTTTTGTTTTTAAACGTTATAGAAGTTGCGGTACCAGTCGACGAAGTTTTTCACGCCTTCTTTGACTGAGGTTTGTGGTTTAAACCCAATAACGTCATACAGCGCTTTGGTGTCCGCGCTGGTCTCCAGCACGTCCCCCGGCTGGATCGGCATCATATTTTTCACCGCTTCTTTCCCCAGCGCCTCTTCAAGCGCGGTGATGTAATCCATCAGTTCGACAGGTGAGCTGTTACCGATGTTATACACGCGATACGGGGCAGAGCTGGTTGCTGGCGAACCGGCTTCGACCGTCCAGTCGGCATCGGCCTGAGGAATAACGTCCTGTAGGCGGATAATCGCCTCCGCAATATCATCGATATAGGTGAAGTCGCGCTTCATCTTGCCGTAGTTGTATACGTCGATGCTGTTGCCTTCAATCATGGCTTTGGTGAATTTGAACAGCGCCATGTCCGGTCGGCCCCATGGGCCATACACGGTAAAGAAGCGCAGGCCAGTGGTAGGCAGATTGTACAGATGCGAATAGGTATGCGACATCAGCTCGTTAGCTTTTTTGGTTGCCGCATACAGGGATACCGGATGATCCACGGAGTCGTCAGTAGAAAACGGCATCTTACGGTTGAGGCCGTAGACAGAGCTGGATGAAGCATACAGAAGGTGCTGAACCTTATTGTGGCGACAGCCTTCCAGTACGTTCAGGTGACCTACCAGGTTTGCATCTGCGTAGGCATGCGGGTTTTCCAGCGAGTAACGCACGCCCGCCTGGGCGGCAAGATGGATCACGCGGTCAAATTTCTCATTGGCGAAGAGCGCAGCCATGCCCTCGCGATCCGCTAAGTCTAGCTTGTGGAAGGTGAAACTCTCGGATTTGAGCAGTTCGAGGCGAGCGAGCTTGAGGTTTGGGTCATAGTAATCATTCAGATTATCAAGCCCAACAACTTCATGCCCTGCACCAAGCAGGCGCTTGCTGACATGAGAACCGATAAAACCCGCGGCACCCGTTACCAGAAATTTCATAGCTTCCCTCATTTACAGTGTTCTTGTTGATGCCCCAGGACATCAGAATCCGACTATGATAGCGCGTCGTACTTCACTTACATAACCCATCTTTCCGATATAACTCATCGGATTCTTATAGAAAAATCGCCAGCAACAGATACACTATGGAAACAAGATTGTTTTTGCCCTTTTTCATCTGTTAGGGATTGTATGACGCACAACAACGATAACCTGGTCACACGCAACAATGACCCGGAGCAAATTGATTTACTGGATTTAGTGCTACAGCTGTGGCGTGGTAAGTGGGTAATAGGGGCATTTGTTGCTGCTTTTATCGTTCTCGCCGTTATTTATATTACTGTAGCCAAAGAGAAATGGACGTCATCTGCTATCATAGCCCAGCCTGATGCGGCACAGATCGCCACCTATTCCAATGCTTTGAATATCCTCTATGGCGGCGCAGCTCCTGCGATGTTGGACATTCAAACTCGTGCCATTGGACGTTTCAATTCATCTTTCTCAGCATTAGCACAAGCGCTTGATAATCAAGAAGAGCCTGAGAAACTGACGATTGAACCGACTGTTAAAGGGCAGGGATTACCCTTAACGGTGACCTATCAGGGCGAATCGGCTGAAGCGGCACAAAAACAACTCGCTCAGTACATCCAGCAGGTTGACGAACAGACCGCTAAAGAACTGACGCTTGACCTCAGAGACAACCTGAAACAACAAATCACAACCCTGAACGACTCCCTCCAGAATCAGGAGAAAGTGGCACAGGAGCAAAAAGATCTGCGTATCAAGCAAATTTCTGAGGCACTTAAGAACGCGGAAGCGGCGAAAATTAGCACACCGCAGCTCCAGCAAACGCAGGATGTTACTCAGGAAACCATGTTCCTGCTGGGCACCGTAGCGCTCAAATCAATGGTTGATAACGAGGCGTCCCGTCCGCTGGTCTTCCCTGGCTCTTACTATCAGACCAAAAAGAACTTACTGGACATTGAAAACCTCAACGTTAACCCAGACACGTTACACGTCTATCGTTACGTGATGAAACCAGATCTGCCAATCAAGCGTGACAGCCCGAAAAAGGCCATCACCCTCATCCTTGCCGTTCTCCTCGGCGGGATCATCGGTTCTGCTGTCGTCCTTGGCCGTAACGCGCTGAGAAACTACAAGCCACGAGCCTGATTTACACACAAAAAAAGACCGGGTTTCCCCGGTCTTTTTTATTTATGCCGTTTCCGCAAATTCTCAATCACCGTCGTTAAATCCAGCTCCTGATCCTGAAGCAGCACCAGCAGGTGATACATCAAATCCGACGCTTCGTTCGTCAGCTCCTCACGGTCATGCACGGTGGCCGCCAGCGCCGTTTCAACGCCTTCCTCACCCACCTTCTGCGCAATACGCTTGGTGCCGCTGGCGTACAGTTTCGCCGTGTACGAGCTCTCGGGATCCGCTGATTTACGCTCTGCCAGCAGCTGTTCCAGCTGATAGAGGAACAGCCACTGGTGGCTCGCCTCGCCGAAGCAGCTGCTGGTGCCTTTGTGGCAGGTAGGCCCAATCGGGTTGACCAGCACCAGCAGGGTGTCGTTGTCGCAGTCTGGCGTAATGCTGACCACATTCAGGAAGTGACCCGAGGTTTCCCCTTTCGTCCACAGGCGCTGTTTGGTGCGCGAGAAAAACGTCACCTTGCCGCTGTCAAGCGTTTTTGTCAGTGCCTCCTGGTTCATGTATCCCAGCATCAGCACTTCGCCTGAAACGGCATGCTGTACAACCACCGGCAGTAATCCGTCAGTTTTTTCCCAGTCCAGCTGCGCCTGTTGTTGCTCTGTTAACATACCCTGATCTCCACGCCCTGGTCGGCCAGGTACGTTTTTAACTCACCAATATTGATAATCTGTTTATGGAACACGGAGGCGGCCAGCGCGCCGTCTACGTTCGCATCGCGGAAGGCTTCAAGGAAGTGTTCCATGGTGCCCGCGCCGCCGGAGGCAATCAGCGGAACCTGGCAGACCGCGCGCATTTTTTTCAGTTGCTCGAGGTCGTAACCGTTGCGTACGCCGTCCTGGTTCATCATGTTCAGCACAATCTCACCCGCACCGCGTTTTTGCACTTCCTGCACCCAGTCCAGCGTCTCCCATTGGGTGACGCGCGTGCGGCTTTCATCGCCGGTGTACTGGTTAACGTGATATTTTCCCGTCGCGGTATCAAACCAGGTGTCGATCCCCACGACAATGCACTGCACGCCAAAGCGGTCCGCCAGACGCGTAATCAGCTCCGGGTCGGCAAGCGCAGGGGAGTTAATTGAAATTTTGTCCGCACCGAAAGAGAGAATTTTCGCCGCATCGTCAGCAGATTTAATCCCGCCCGCCACGCAGAAGGGAATATCAATCACCTCTGCCACGCGCGCCACCCAGCTTTTGTCCACCACGCGGCCATCGCTGGAGGCGGTGATATCGTAAAATACCAGTTCGTCTGCGCCTTCTTCGGCATAGCGTTTTGCCAGCGGAACGATGTCGCCAATGATCTCGTGGTTGCGGAACTGCACGCCTTTTACAACCTGACCATCACGCACGTCCAGGCAGGGAATTATCCGTTTTGCCAGCATTGAATCGCCTCCTTCACCGTAAATTTGCCTTCCAGCAGCGCGCGACCCACGATCACGCCGCGTACTCCGGTTCCGCGCAGAGCGGCGATATCCGCCAGGTCGCCGATACCGCCAGAGGACTGAAACGCCACCTGCGGATAACGCGCGCATACCTCTTCATACAGCGAGACGTTAGATCCTGCGAGCGTACCATCGCGTGAAATATCCGTGCACAGCACATGCTTCAGCCCTACCGGGAGATACATCCCGACCAGCTCTTCCAGCGTTACGCCGGAGTTTTCCTGCCAGCCGCTGACCGCGACCTGCTTATTACCCTGCTCGTCAATGCGTACATCCAGCGCCAGCACCAGCGCATCCGCACCGAAGCGGCGGAACCAGCCCTTGACCGTCTCAGGATCTTTCACAGCGGTCGAACCGACCACCACGCGCGCCACGCCCGCGTCCAGTAAGGCGGCAACATCGGCTTCCGTACGCACGCC
>NZ_QFRV01000261.1:0-1520 GCF_004136805.1 Enterobacter cloacae complex sp. GF14B | reverse complement strand
GTATTGATTGATTCTGTTGTGGCAGTGTCCTTGGGTTGAGATTTTTCTACATTGGCTTTGTCTTGATCACCTGCTTTCGTTGATCTTGGCTTGTTTTGTTGTAATATTGCACCTTTTTCTTGCAACTGTTGAGCATTGTGTGCCTGCATTTGAGTAACTTTTGATCTTAGAAGATGCACTATACTTTCTGGCAGAATCTGACTCTTCGGAGGAGATTTTGGTGATGACCTTTGTGTAGCCTTCTGGACTCTAGCTTTCATTGATTTTGCCTTTTTTGTATCCTGTTCTGGAAGCTTGAGGCTTTGCATCATCTTTAGATAGTCCTTGACTTCAGTCTTACCATCCATAGGGGTTTGTACAAGGTCATGATCTTGCTGATATTCATTACCATGTGCATCTTGATATGCATATGTGAGCTTGGTCACATGCAACTGTTTGAACACTATTGGATTTGTCGGCTTTTGGCTTTGACTCGTGGAGATCAAGTGAAACTTCTGTCCTTGATGATATTCATAGAAGAATTTGTCTGTAGACTCCGATGGAATTTGGATCAATTGGAAGCTTCCAACAATCATATGATCTTTCAATGGTTTGTGCTTTGAAGAGGTATGTTGGCTAGAAGCTCTAGGGCTTCTAACTGGTGTAGCATTTCTTGGTACATAAGCTGAGCTTGATGGATTTACAGCTCCCCCCTTCCTAGGGTAATCACTATAGCCTCCTTCATTATGAGAGTTCAAAACTATTTGGTTCTAGTTTGATCTCACCTTTTGGGACTGTGAAGGTACACTTGGGTAGCAATGTTGATGTTTGGCATCTGTAAACCTTCTGCATAGTTTCCTATGTATCTTCGTGAAACATGACAAATTATTCCCCAAGTCAAGCTGTAGATAGCATTATCTTTGCCCTGATATTGTCTATCCCATGGGTCTCCTATGATATGAGCTTCTATGGTTTCAGGACCCAAGGCATCATAGATGCTAGACTCTCGTCTATATCTACGATTGTTTTGGTCAAAGTATATGCTCGTTTGGTCACAACATCGAAGCTTGATTTCCGATGGAGGAGAGTTTGGCTCTGAACAGATTTCTGGGTTCACTCGGGTAATATCCTTCAGCTCTAGAGAGGATGGGCTATAATAGATTCTTTCCTCTGAAATGAGCCATCCTTTCTGATCTATCACTGGACGCACTTCTATGAGCTGGTATGTGGGCCTTTCAAACACTGGTTGATCCTTTTTGTACAGTTTCCCTTTTTGGTCTACATAGTGTGCATATGAATTATGTGTACCATACAAAGCTAACATCATTCTGTTTGATGTGTCCCTTAGACTCGTGAATAATCACACTTGTGGCAATGGATGAGCAAACCTAATGGTCTTTTCAACATTAGGTGACATCTGGACACCTTGACCAACTTCATGCAGGAATTTGTTGTTTAAAGAATCAATTTTAAGCTTTTCAGGTGCCTGTGCATCTTTATGCTGATTTTTTACAGGTAGACAACGCTCAATTGGCTTTACG
>NZ_QFRV01000260.1:0-1521 GCF_004136805.1 Enterobacter cloacae complex sp. GF14B | reverse complement strand
TAGGGGGAGAGGGGTCCAATGAGATTCAGGCTTGAGAAAAAAGGGGGGCTTGCCCAAAGCAAGCAAGGGGTATGCTTGGGGGGTATACACCTCTCACACACTCATTTTTTTTCAAGTATTTTCACTTGGTGAAAGTAGATGAACTCCATCTCCTTCTCCAAGCTTGTTGAGAAGTGAGAACCTACACCAACACTCTTGGCTATGGAATGCAAATCCAACCAAGAGCCATGCTTCAATGCTTAAGCTTGCCATCTTCTCCATCTTCATTACTATGCTATTATGTATGCTAGCAAGAAGAGTGATGATAAGTGAGGAACTAGCTCTTTCTCCTATGGAATGTTTCTTTTTCCTCTTCCCTACCCTCATTCCCTGCTAGCTCTCTCCACCTTCGAAGGTGTTTGAGGCCTTGGGACTGAGGCTTGGGATAGTTAATGCTTTCTACAAAGTTTATGTTATGCTTGTGATGCATGAAGCTTTCCATCTTCATTGCATCACCTAGGTCACAAGGAACACAAAGATTGTATTGTACCAAGTCTCTCTTGATGGGAGAATCTATAATACAAATGCCTATTGGAGGGGGGACCGGCTCCACATAAATCCGGTCCTCAACTGTTGTCATGTTCTCTAAACTCTCTCTCTTGCAAAAGTATTGTTCATGCCAAGTTAATTAAGTACTATGTTCATGTTGCTACCATCAATTAAGTTCACCCTCTATGTTCTCAAAATGATCTCACAAAAATACTCACTTTAATTCTCTTAATTCAGCTATTCTCAAAGTTCATAGGCCGTTTCCATTACATTGGTATCAGAGCATTTGGTTTCTCTTTTCTTGCTTAAGAAGAGAGGTCCTTAAGTAGCCTATTAATGGTTGATTTTGTTAATTATATTAGGGTAAGTGGGATTGGGATCTATTATCGGTTTTGTTGAGCCCACTATGTGGGGTATGGTGCACACCTCGAGAGCTTTGGTCTTAATAATGGGGTCTTTTTAGAATTGCCTACGGCTTTACCATTATTGAACCATAAGAAGTTTGAAAGGAGCTATCCCTCGGCAATTCTTCTATGTTAGACCCACCCCACTACTCTCTATAATTAACTAATTTGAGTCGTGGGTGTAGATACTTAAGTGCCGATTTTCAAAGGCTAAGAGGAGTAGCAACTAAGGTTTTGAATTGCCAAAGAATACACTAAGTAAACACATCAGTTTAATTAACATGGCTGACAATACCCAAGAGAGTAGAATGAACATTGATAACTTTGATTTTGCACATGAAGGTGCTAATGATGATGCCCCCATGTTTGTCAATTATCTTGTTACTAGGTTGCAGCCTGCTTTGCAAGCCGAAGTTACTCAACAACTTTGCACTTATGGGATTTCCCTTCCTCTCCAAGAGGAGAGAGAGCTTAGGAGGCCTCTTGAAGAGACCCCCAAAAGAAGACTCTCTCCCATACGAGAGGAGGAATCCAAAGAGCAAGAAAGCAATGAAACTTTAAGTTCCTCTAAGGATGTGGCTCCAGAAAG
>NZ_QFRV01000259.1:0-1526 GCF_004136805.1 Enterobacter cloacae complex sp. GF14B | reverse complement strand
GCTGCAAATTGCCACTCTGCACCAGCCTCAGCAGGGTTTCCTGCTGCTCGCGCCAGAGATGCTGCGTATCAGGATCGTCCTGGCTTAGAAGCGAGACAGCGTGCGCACGGAGTTGGTCAGGCGCACGCTCAGGGAAAACTTAATCATGTCGCTGTTGGTTTCACTGTACAGCGAGCGGGAAGAGCTGGTGGGTAGCCATGGCGCACCGGCTTCGCCCAGATCGCGCAGGGCGCCTTTTTCTACCAGA
This sequence comes from Enterobacter cloacae complex sp. GF14B, assembly GCF_004136805.1. Taxonomy (NCBI): domain Bacteria; kingdom Pseudomonadati; phylum Pseudomonadota; class Gammaproteobacteria; order Enterobacterales; family Enterobacteriaceae; genus Enterobacter; species Enterobacter cloacae complex sp. GF14B. The sequence goes on along the minus strand of NZ_QFRV01000259.1, from coordinate 1,279 downwards.
CGCTGGCACCAGTCCTGCTCCAGCAGATAGTCGGCCTGCCACGGGTGCATCGGCAGTAGCCAGCAGGTGTCGGTGAAGTGACCGAGAAGAGCCGGCGCGCTCTGCGCTGCAAAGCGCAGCAGACGTTCCCGCAGGGAGACATTCAGGCTGTCGCCGGTAATCAGCTCATGCTCAACCGCAAACCAGCGCAGCGGGAAGCGGGAGGCGAAATCCGGCAGATAGCGACGCGCCTCGGCCTCGTTAAACGGCTCGTGCGACTTTGGGGCAGGATGAAAAGCATGGCCGACCAGCAGCGCCTGTTCCGCTTCGGCAAAGGTCAGCGGCTTATCGCGCAGGTTTGCCCAGTTGTGGCGTAAATCAATGGCCTGCCAGGTGTGTGTATGGCTTTCCAGGACGCGCTGCTTAAAGCGAGCCAGCGTATCGGCATCCAGAGCGCCTTTAACCGTCTCTTTTTCAATAATTAAATCAATCAGTTGATGGAATGTGACCGTGTCACCGCCGTCGCTGTCGGCCTGAATCAGCGTTGCCGGGAAAAGATACTGGTGATGCTGTGTGGGGGAGAAATAGCGTACCGGAACCCGAATGGCCTGGGTTGGGGAGAGCGGGATATGAATCAGTGATAACTCATCCGCACGGGTTGCGGGAAGATAGTGCCAGTCCTTCGTTTCGCGCAGTAGCGCGTTCAAAAAACACTGGGCCGCAACATCTGTACCGGCGGAGCGGGGCAGAGTACGCATGTTGTACCTCATTCCATGACTGATAATAATTCTCGTTATGATATTCATTCTGTTTACAGTGGCAACTATTTTTGCAATATTTGTTTTCATAAACTTCATAATTTCCACACATTTATTGACATTATCTTCACAATTTTATGCGCACCCGTACCGAGAATCTCACTGATGTTGTGGCCCCCAAAGCTAACTGGCCCCTGGCACTGGGCGCCGGTTTATTAGGTATTGGACAAAACGGTTTGCTGGTCATGCTGCCGCAGCTGGTCTCCCTGACCGGATTGTCGCTCTCCGTCTGGGCCGGGCTGTTGATGTTCGGCTCGATGCTCTTTTTACCCGCATCGCCCTGGTGGGGACGCCAGAGTGAGCGGCACGGCTGTAAGATCGTTATGCTGGCCTCGCTGGGCGGCTACCTGGCGAGCTTCGTCGTGATGGCGCTGGTAGTCTGGGCGATGGCGAACGGCGCGCTGAATGCCCTCTGGGGAATGGCGGGCCTGGTTCTGTCGCGCATGCTGTACGGCCTGACGGTATCGGGGCTGGTGCCTGCG
>NZ_QFRV01000258.1:0-1545 GCF_004136805.1 Enterobacter cloacae complex sp. GF14B | reverse complement strand
AGTATACAGTGACAATTTTAACAATGAATGGTTTTTGGCTCTTTTGACCACTTTTTACAACTTTTTTATGTATGGTTCTTTTGGAAAAGTTGTTTTTCTATGTCTTGGCTACCTATGGCTTAAATCTTAGCCAAAACTTTTGATGAGGTGCATGGATCGTGATCCATGTTCCATCACATTTGTACACCAATTTGGCTTGAGGATTACCTGCAGTTTCAGTAGTCTACTCCCCCTGAGTTTTTTTGTCTGCCTTGTTATTTTTGAGTGTTTATTGTGTTTGGCTATTTTGACCAACTTTTTCCGCATTTTTGACGTTGTGCTTTTTGGCAAAGTTGTTCCACTAGTTATCAAGGATGTACTTGTCAAATATCAGTCCCAAATATCAAAAGGTACATGTATTGCAGCAATCCATGTTTGACATCATTTTGACATGATATTTGGTGAGTATATAATAGTGGTTATGGTGATACTTTTTCCCAAATCTTTTTGGATTTGGCTCACTTTTTTCAAGCCAAAAGCAAGATTTTGTGTCTGCTTTGCGGTTTTTTGCAATCAACAATTTTTTGGTGTTTTGATCACGCTTTTGCACTTTTTTGTTGTGGACCCTTTTGGAAAAGTTGTTCCCTTAATTCTCAGGAGTGTACTATCAATTATCCTGTCCAAATGTCAGCCTGGTACATGGATCACGATCCATGTTGCGAAGCATTTGAATACACATTGGTTCTTGTGCACATTGGTTCCTATAGGTTTTCCTAGTACACTGGTGAAATTTTTTCAACTTTGGACATGTTTTTCCATAGTTTTCCCCATTTTTTCGTTTATGGCTATATTTTTTCCATTTTGACCAAATCTATTTCTTGCAACCACTTTTGGAGTCAAGTTTTGCATGAAATCTCTCCTTGCTTTGATTTCTGATGATTGAGGTTTGTAGTTCATAGTTTTGCTTTGTCCCTTGGCAATTTTCCCCAGACATTGAATTCTTTTGAGAAGGCAAACTGAATCCTGCGAGTTTCACCATTTTGCAAGTAAAATTTTGCTTGGTTTTGATCCCATCACCATTCTTAGGTTACATTTGCTTGTTGATAGGCTTCAAGGAGAGTTTGACCAAAAGAACATTTACAAACTGAAAGTAGAAATCCAGGTGGACTTGATGATTTGTAGAGCACTTCTTGTGATTATTTTGTAACCCCAGTACTATTTGTTCATTGTCCAGCTAGTGAGCCACTTTTATCCTGATTTTGACAAAAAAGGTACATGGATTGCGATCCATGTTGGGAAGCACGTGGGAATGAAATTTGGCTCAGTGGATTTCTTGCTTCTAGTTGGGCCCAACTCTCATCTCTTTCTGGGTTTGGGCAATTAAAAGTTCAATTTTTCCTTGTTTTCCCCTTTTTTCCAAGTTTTTTGGTTTGCTCACCCCAGTCTTGATTTTTATGATCTTCTGGTCCTCTTCTTCTCACCAAACTCAATGTTCTGATGCCTGAGAGCCTGTTCTAAGCAGAGGAAATAATTTTAGCACATTTTGCCAAAAAGGTACATGGATCG
>NZ_QFRV01000257.1:0-1550 GCF_004136805.1 Enterobacter cloacae complex sp. GF14B | reverse complement strand
TGCATCAATCAATTGGAACAAATGGTACCTGACTTTATGCAATAAGAAGGCATTGAAGAGGTCACTACTTGCAATGGAGTGATCATGCTTTTGTTGTATGCGGATGATGTAGTCCTTCTAGCACACACTTTAGAAGATGCACAAAATCTTATTGTTGTCCTTGAGAACTTTTGCTTGCATAGTGGGCTGATTGTAAATGAATCCAAAACAAAGGTTATGCTTGTGAAAACCAACCATAAGGAGAAGCCATGCATTGTGTACAACAACGAGACACTTGAAGTTGTTGAGAGCTTTAAGTACCTTGGCCTTGAGGTTCCATCCAATCACAAGTGGCATGAATGTGCTATGCGTCGTTTGGAAGCGGGAAAGAGAGCATATTATGCATTTGAGAACATGTGTAATGCGGGAAACATCAAGTGTTGGGTTCTCAAGAAGTATCTTTTTGATGCATTGGTGACACCGGTTCTTCTTTATGGAGTTGAAGTGTGGGGCGGGAGCATCTCAAAGTCTACTTGGAAAGAGTTTGAGAATGTCCAAAAGCGTTTTCTTACAAACTTTCTCCAAGTTAAGACACAAACACCATATATGCTCCTACTTCTTGAGTCGGGATCTCTTCCAATTGAGGTTATGGACATGGAAAGGGTTGTGGAGTACATGATAAAGATGCGTCAAAACCCCTCACATCGACTTCCTACAATTGCATGGGAAGCAAGCAAAAAAGTTCAAAAGACGTATAAAAGCAAGATCTTGAGCACGGGATGGATGCAAGACATAAAGAAGTGGTTTGGGAGATGGGATGCATTACACTTGCTACATGATGCTTCAATTGACTCTCAAGTGAATGAAGCTTTTCTACAACGCCAATGTATTACGGCTTGGGAGAAATCCAGTGGGTCACGCTTCATACATTACACCACCTATATTGCCCCCAACTACAAAACTATGTTCTTCGCTGAAACAGGAAACCGTACTCACACTTACATGCTTGAGCATATGCCCTTGTCGACAATACGCACTATCGCAGCCATTTGGCTTAGCTCCCATTTCCTTCGATGCGAGATAGGGCGTTGGGGCAATGGAGAAGAGTCAAATCGATTGTGCACATTATGCTCACTGCAAGTTCGAGAGTCTGAGTACCACACACTACTAGAGTGCTCAGCTTTTGATCACATCCGAACTTGCTTCTCTCACATTTTCAGCCATAACTTAGACCTACACACTTTCCTCTCCCAGCCAAAGTGTGGGCTCTCCATTGCGACTCTCATCACTACAATTTTGGAGCATCGAGAGTCACTCATCAGCCATACACATACTACATCACATGTAACTTTGGTCCCATAGGTCATATTTGACCTCCGAGGACGATAATAAAATCTATCTATCTATCTCATTGCGTGACTCCTCTCACCTGTCCACTGTGTCACCTCATGCATGGCACACTCGCTTGAGAACTGCCAGATGAAGGAGTGTATGCCATGTGGAAATGGGGGGGAATCCCTCCTTCTTTTAAATTTACAAAAATACACTTAAATTATGAAGTGTGGCAAGAT
>NZ_QFRV01000256.1:0-1552 GCF_004136805.1 Enterobacter cloacae complex sp. GF14B | reverse complement strand
CACTATTCATGGACGCCGAAGAGTTTGTGAAACGATGTGATGATTGCCAGAGGACAAAGATTCCTAGAGCACGAGATGGCATGCCCTTGAGACCAATGATGGGGGCAAGAGCTTTTGCAAAATGGGGGATTGATTATGTCGGACCCATTTCACCTCCTACATATAAGACTCATGCACAATACATCGTTGTGGCTACAGACTATCTAACAAAGTGGGTCGAAGCAAAGGCAACTCAAAAAACAAATGCCAGGACCACGGCACAATTTTTATACGAATACGTCTTTGTACGATATGGATTGCCAATAGAAATTGTGAGTGATCGAGGCACACATTTTATAAATGAAGTGATAGAGATCCTTCTAGATGAATTCATGGTAATCCATAGGAAATCAGCCCCGTATCATCCACAAGCAAACGGACAAGCTGAAGCAACAAACAAAACCATATGCACGGTCCTTACGAAGATTGTATCTGAGTCGAGAACTGACTGGGACCAGAAGTTGCATTCAACATTATGGGCATATAGGGTAGCATATAAAACATCAATAGGAACGACCCCATATAACATGGTTTTTGGGCTAAATGCTATCTTACCAATAGAATTCTTGATTTCAACCTTAAGGGTGGCTAAGGATCTAGAGTGGACAGGACACGAGCTTTCTGATAGAATAGATGACCTGGAAAAGCTAGACGAGCTTCGCCTAAAAGCAGTAGCTTCTATCTACGCTCAAAAAAGGCGACAAAAGGAATTTTTTGATAAGCATGTGCGGACTAAAGAGTTTAAGGTTGGGGACTATGTCCTAGTTTACACTCTGAAACATCATGCTAAGAAGCTTAAAAAGCGAGGGATGGGACCTCTGGTGATTAAAGATCTATCACCAAGTGGAGCCGTCAAGCTTGCTACATTAGACGGAGAAGAAATGCCCAATTGGATTAGTGGATGCAGAGTGAAAAAGTATCTTTTGCCGCTAACCCAAGACATGCTTCTCAAAATACATCAAGAAAAGCTGCGTGTCCAGAAAAAGAAAATGATTGTGGAGGAAGCGCAAGCCGAGGCGAAGGAAAGAATGGAGAAAAGAAGACTACTGCGTCAGAAACAGCGCAATGAAGGAGCAATACGAATAAACGCAGTCAGTATAACAGAAATGGATAATGACAAAGAAGAACCCATCATTGAATGCAAAGTAGGAACCAACCAAATCAAAGCCAGAGCACTATTGGATTCAGGAGCTCAAGCTAACCTACTTTCACTCAGTTTGTATAGACAATTGACAAATGACACTAAACTACAATCTGCCAAGCAAGAGTTAAAGAGTTACTCTGAGAATTCAATCAAAACTGTCGGATGCACAGTTTTACATATACAGATTAACCAGTATGTGTATCCTCATATGTTTTACATGGTTGAAGACCAAGCTACACAACATCCATTATTGCTAGGACAACCATGGCAGAAGCAATACAATGCAATGATTGACTGGAGTTCTAAATCAGTGCTTATCAAATACGAAGGTGAAAGTCAATCAGTTAAGTTCACCAAAGGAGCAGAGCC
>NZ_QFRV01000255.1:0-1552 GCF_004136805.1 Enterobacter cloacae complex sp. GF14B | reverse complement strand
GAGCAAATCCTACATCTAATGATGAGGGTGAAAGCTAAGAACTAGAGTGTCGCACAACGACGAGGCCGGGCCTAGTAGTAGGCCTATTGACGAGAGCATTCAAGGCCCGGTGCTATAACAAATGCCTGATCAGTCCCAAGTGGGTCTTTGTTATAATTAAGTTTAAATAATTCAAGTTTTTCTTAAGTATTAACATTGCATATGAAAAAGAGGAGTAAGGAATTAGGAAAGGTTAAACTGGATTTAAAATGGAAGGCATCTTCCAAGACACCAATGTGCATTTGTTTATAAAGTAGGAAATAATTGTTTGGATTAAGGCTGGTTGAATTAGGAAAGATATGATTGATCATCCTTAAGACAGCTTGTCTCAAGACACCTCCGACTCCTTGATATAAATTGATAATAATGATTGGCTTTCTAGCCATGGATAAGTCGGTTACCCCCATGAACGATGAGTTTCTACTCCGTGTCATGTCTTGATGTTTCTACATAAGTTAGGATACCGTTTTTTATCCTAGGGGAGCCGCCCGGTTGTATGGGCAACTGGTTTGGTGTATGGGCACCCGGAACCTTGGGTGGGGGTTTATCCACTCCGGATTTGAATAAGGAATGGGTGCCGTTTTTCACCCTTAGGTGGTCTTGAGACAAGAAGAGTATTGGTCATGGTTATTATGGACAATGTTTTGATTGACAGTACCCTGTCTTAAGTTTAAAGATGTTTGTTTTCTAAAAGAATGCTTTCAATGTTGTCTTCAAGGAATTACTGTGATGGAATGTTAAAAGAAACCATTATTTTAAATGTTAAAACAATGTGATAATAAGATAAACGAATCATGTGTGAGTGCGGGGTGGTAAGTGGGGATTGACTAAGGTTGTCAATCATGGACGGGTGGACCTGATTAGTCAGGTAACTATCCATTCCCGTGCACTAAAACGTTTAGAAACTTCTCACTTGGAAGAGGAATCCACCAACGGCTGTGCCCTCACATATGTTAGGGGGGAAAAAGCGTTGGCTAAGGAAACCATAATCTGAATGATGAAGTTATAGGGACGGAATTAGATTTTTTTTTGTAGGCCGTTTGAATACAATGTCCCGTTTCCGCTACGAGACAGGACTAGGTTTTCTTCTAAGGCTATAGACCCAAGCCATTGTCAATGGTAAAGATCTATTCCTTGGATTTTTCTTGTTTAGAGAGTCCGATTTTCATCAGACCTAGAGACCTGTCAAGGATCCCATCCCGATCTTGGTATTGGTGGGTTAGGGATCTCACACATATGTATTAGAGTGTGTGTTAATAAAAGTCTTGGACCTAGGAAAAAGCTTAAGGTGTTAGTTTGAAATAAGTGATCTTGACGAGTTCAATTAAAGAGATATTTAATTAAAAAGAGGGAGAGAAAGAAAGAGAGAGAGTTATCCCCATCTCTGCAGGAAGATTTCTATCAGGCCTACCGCAAATCCATGGATTTCAACATTAGGTTTATGAGACCTTGCCTATCCCGACACTATTCAATGCGAAAAAGCGTGATGAAATGGCTAGATAAGAGATTTTCT
>NZ_QFRV01000254.1:0-1555 GCF_004136805.1 Enterobacter cloacae complex sp. GF14B | reverse complement strand
GGTTTGCCGCCGCCGCTGTCCTGGCGCTGCTCCTCGCCTTCCATAAAACGCTGAGCGGCGTGATCGCCGGTATCGGCGGGGCGGTCGGCAGCCTGATGACGCTGGCGGCGGGCGGGGTTGTCCTGATCGACGGGCAATCCGTCGACACCCTCATCCCGCTGATTCACCACGCCGTTGAGCTTACGCCGCTGAACGCCATCTGGCTGATAACCTTTGGCCTGTGCGGGCTGTTTATCAGCCTGTTTAATATCGATTGGCACCGCCATCAGCACACCAAAGCCAACGGCCTGCTGGTTAACCTGTTGATGGCCGCCGCGGTCTGTACCGTTGTCGCCAGCAACCTCGGCGCGCTGGTGGTGATGGCTGAAATCATGGCCCTGTGCGGCGTGTTCCTGACCGGATGCAGCGCCTCCGGCAAGCTGTGGTTTGCGCTCGGACGTCTCGGCACGCTGCTGCTGGCGCTGGCCTGCTGGCTGGTGTGGCAGCGTTTCGGCACGCTGGATTTCGCCGCGCTTAACGGCCAGCCGCTGGGCAACGACGTCTGGCTGTTGAGCGTAGTCGGTTTTGGCCTGCTGGCCGGGATAATCCCGCTGCACGGCTGGGTGCCGCAGGCGCATGCCAATGCCTCAGCCCCGGCCGCTGCGCTGTTCTCCACCGTGGTGATGAAGGTCGGTCTGTTCGGCATCCTGACGATAACCCTGACGGGCGATCGGCCGCCGCTGTGGTGGGGCGTGGCGTTGCTGATTGCGGGGATGATCACCGCGTTCGTCGGTGGCCTCTACGCGCTGATGGAGCACAACATCCAGCGTCTGCTGGCGTACCACACCCTGGAGAACATCGGGATTATCCTGCTCGGCATGGGCGCAGGCGTCACCGGGCTGGCGCTCAACCAGCCGGCGCTGATTGCCGCCGGGTTTATTGGCGGTCTGTATCACCTTATCAACCACAGCCTGTTTAAAAGCACCCTGTTCCTCGGCGCGGGCAGCGTCTGGTTCCGCACCGGGCACCGCGATATTGAGAAGCTCGGCGGGATTGGCAAAAAAATGCCCGTCATTTCGCTGGCGATGCTGGTCGGGCTGATGGCGATGGCTGCGCTGCCGCCGCTGAACGGCTTTGCCGGCGAGTGGGTGATTTATCAATCCTTCTTCGCCCTCGGCCAGAGCGAGGCGTTTATCGGGCGTTTACTCGGCCCGCTGCTGGCGGTGCTGCTGATGTTTATCTGGGCCAACGATTTTCACGCTATTTTCTGGGTGGCGGTCATTCCCGCCGTGCTCTCCATTCTCCTGCTCGGATTCGGCCTACAGGAGCCAAAATCCGCCATCGCGCACAAACGCAGCAATCCGCTGAAGCGCGAAAACCTGAAAAAGCTCTCCGCCGCCTACTGGTGGGTGGTCGCGATCGGCAGCATTTTCACCCTCGCCCGCTTCAGCGAAGCCTTTCTGGTGCTGCGCGCCCAGCAGATGGAGATCCCGCTCTATACCATCCCGCTGGTGATGGTGGCGATGAACCTGGTCTACAGCCTCACGGCTTACCCGTTCGGTAAACTCTCAGACAG
>NZ_QFRV01000253.1:0-1569 GCF_004136805.1 Enterobacter cloacae complex sp. GF14B | reverse complement strand
CAGCTGCTCACCCGCGGCGAAGCGTTTACCGCGCTGGTGGCGAGTAACGACGATATGGCGATTGGCGCCATCAGGCAGTTGCACGAGAGCGGCGTCGCCACGCCGGGCGCGGTGTCCGTCATCGGCTTTGACGACGTGGCAATCGCGCCCTATATCGTGCCGTCCCTCTCCAGCGTGCGTATTCCGGTAACGGAGATGATCCAGGAGACCATCAGCCGCCTGATTTTCATGCTCGACGGCGGTGAGTTTAAGCCTCAGCAAACCTTCTCCGGCGAGCTTATCCTGCGCGACTCCGTCATTGACGGCCCGCATCGCTGACGTCGACATCTGTCATCGTCACTAATGACGATGACAGAACTACTTCTTTTTATTTCGCTTTAAAATCAACGCATTAAATATTGGCACGGTTTATGAATAGCTTCGCGCATAACAGTTATGCCGGAGAAGCAGATGAACCGTTTTATTATGGCCGATGCCAGCAAATGCATTGGTTGCCGTACCTGTGAAGTGGCGTGCGTGGTGTCCCATCAGGCAGAGCAGGATTGCGCCTCTCTCACCCCTGATACCTTCCTGCCGCGCATCCACGTCATTAAAGGCGTGAATATTTCTACCGCCGCTATCTGTCGCCAGTGTGAAGACGCGCCGTGCGCCAACGTCTGTCCGAACGGGGCGATTAAGCGCGAGAAAGGCTTCGTGCATGTGATGCAGGAGCGCTGCATCGGGTGCAAAACCTGTGTGGTGGCGTGTCCGTATGGCGCGATGGAGGTGGTGGTTCGCCCGGTGGTTCGCAACAGCGGTATCGGGCTGAGCGTGCGCGCGGAGAAAGCCGAAGCCAATAAATGTGACCTCTGCTACCACCGCGACGCCGGTCCGGCGTGTATGGAAGCCTGCCCGACGCACGCGCTGGTCTGCGTGGATCGCGACAAGCTTGAGCAGATGAGCGCCGAAAAGCGCCGTCGCGCGGCGTTCGACACCTCGTCATCACTGCTATTCTGAACCGTATGAGCAGCAACGGCGTTCAGCTGCGGGTGCGCGGCAAGGTGCAGGGCGTGGGGTTTCGTCCCTTCGTCTGGCAGCTGGCGCACCGGCTGAAGCTTGTGGGCGATGTCTGCAACGACGGAGAGGGTGTCCTGGTGCGTCTCGCGGGTAATGGGGGGGACTTTACCGCGAGGCTGCATCAGGACTGCCCACCGCTGGCGCGCATCGATCGCGTTGAAACGCAGCCGTACAGCTGGAATACGCTGCCGGACGAGTTTGTCATCCGCCACAGCGAGAGTGGGGCGATGGACACGCAAATCGTCCCGGATGCCGCCACCTGTCCCGCGTGCCTGGCGGAGATGCGCGATCCCCGCGAACGTCGCTACCGCTACCCGTTTATCAACTGCACCCACTGCGGGCCGCGGTTTACCATTATCCGCGCCATGCCCTATGATCGCCCGGCCACGTCAATGGCGCCATTCCCGCTCTGTGTGCCCTGTGAAACGGAGTACCGCAACCCGGCTGATCGGCGTTTTCACGCCCAGCCAGTGGCCTGCCCGGACTGCGGGCCGCAGCTGGAGTGGCGAGCCG
>NZ_QFRV01000252.1:0-1575 GCF_004136805.1 Enterobacter cloacae complex sp. GF14B | reverse complement strand
CGGTGATGCCCGCATCCGCCAGTTTTTTCACCGCCTCAGCGCTTCCCAGCGCCCCGCCGCCCAGCCACAGCAGCGGCTGTTTCGCCTGTTTGAGCTGCGCCCACAGCGCGTCAACCATTCCGGTATCCACGGCCGGAGCCGATACCGGTTTGATCGGAGCGGTTACCAGCGACAGCGGAATTTTGGCGCTCTGAATATCAATCGGGATTTCCACCGAGACCGGTCCGCACGGCGGGGTCTGCGCGTCCTGGATGGCTTTATGCAGAATCGCTATCGCCTGATTCGCATTGCTGATGCGGTACGCCCGTTTTGAGCTGGCCTTCAGGAAGGTCAGCTGGTCACGGGTTTCATGGATAAACCCGGTGTCGGCGTCCAGCCAGGCTTTCTCAACCTGCCCGGTTAAATGCAGCAGCGGCGTGCAGGCATTCATGGCTTCCACCAGCGCGCCTACCGCGTTCCCGGCCCCCGCGCCGGTGCTGGTCAGCGCCACGCCGAGGCCGGAAAAGCGCCCGTGAGCATCGGCCATGGTGACGGAACCGGCTTCACCGCGCGCGGGCACAAAGCGGATATTGCCCCGCTGCCCAACCGCATCCGCGATCGGCAGGTTGTGAATGGAGATGACGCCGTAGATGGCCTCAACCTGATACTGCTCCAGCGTTCTGGCGATGGCGTCGCCGACGGTTATCATTTCGCTCATTGCTCACCCTTTCTCAGTCGCACCAGTGGTTGACGCTGTTACCCGTCGCCAGATAAATGCTCTTTTGTTGCATCCAGGCTTTCAGCCCCTGGATACCCTTCTCGCGGCCCAGACCGCTCTCTTTAAAGCCCCCGAACGGGGTCGAAATCGCAAAAACCTTGTAGGTGTTGATCCACACCGTGCCTGCCTCCAGCTGCTCGCTGAGACGCAGGGCGCGACCGGTATCGCGCGTCCAGATCCCCGCCGCCAGGCCGTACACCGAGTCGTTCGCCTCGTGGATAAGCGTGGCTTCATCGCCAAACGGCATCGCCACCAGCACCGGGCCGAAGATCTCTTCCTGACAGGCGCGGGCGCTGTTGCTCAGCCCTTCGATAATGGTTGGCAGAAAGAAGCTGCCGTTTACCAGAGCGGGATCGGCGGGGATCTCGCCGCCGCACAGCACGCGGCCCCCTTCACGCTTCGCCAGTTCGACGTACTGGATCACGCTCTGGCGATGTTTTTCGTTGATCAGCGGTCCTACATGGACGCCGTCGGTAAACGGATGTCCGACACGCAGCCCGCGTGTTAATTCCAGCAGCCTCGCCATCAGCGGGGCGTAAATACTCTCGTGGATAAACAGCCGCGACCCGGCGATACACGCCTGCCCCGCCGAGCTGAAAATGCCGTAGCAGATCCCGCGCGCGGCCTGTTCGATATCGGCATCCTCCAGCACGATGGTCGGCGATTTGCCGCCCAGTTCCAGCGAGGCCAGGATCAGTTTTTCCGCCGCCACGTGCGCCAGATGACGGCCCGTGGTGGTGCCGCCGGTAAAGGAAATTTTCCGCACGCGAGAATGACGCGCCAGCGCATCGCCAATCACCGAGCCTTTGCCCGGCAGG